>JAGQOY010000129.1 GCA_020427005.1 Planctomycetales bacterium | reverse complement strand
ATGAAAAAGTAACCCGAAGCGTCAGCGAGGGAATGTGTTCAGCCCCTCGCTGACGCTTCGGGTTACTAATCGTTCACAAGATTTTGCAAATCGTTTTTTTCATCACCCTACTAGTGCAACTGCGGTGGGCGTAATTCGAACTTCAAAATATTGTAAACCAAAGACCAATTGGTTATCCAAAAATGAGTGCCACAATGCTGGCAAAAACCGGACCTAACCCCAAATTTGGTGAGGAGGGGCTGGCTGAATGAATTCATTTTCATGAATTGGTAAAGAGTGAAGATTGCTAACATTCCGACGAAGCATGAATGCAAGCAACCTTCGAACGCCCAGTTCAAAAACGCATTGACCTCGTCTGGGTTGGTCGACTAAAAGGCATACAAACGCCTAACTGTGCCCCTAAGCAAGTATGAAGGCGCGGAGCAATTTTGGGGTACCTATCAGTATACATTAGTCCCCCGTTCGCTCCGTTATCAACGAAATCGTTGCAGTTGCACGCTACACGTCCGTGCGACCCACCATCTACGGCGTGAAATTTTCAAACAGGATGAGCGAAAATGAAAACCACGAGACTTTATTCGATTATCGCGAGTGGTCTCGCGTTTTGTTTGGTACTGAACTTGGCAGGTTGCGGCAATAACTCAACCAATACCGAGACTGCAAGTGCCTCTTCCGCATCTACCGACCCTTCCAGTGCCGCTCTCAAAACTAGCAGCACGACTGCTTCCGCGATGGAGGCTACCATGTCAGTGGTCGAGAATGGTGTCGGCACGGAACCTGCGCAGTCCGTAGCAATCTTTTTAGACAGCATGCGACGAGGTGATGAGGTTGTGCAACATTCTATGCTGACAACACTGGCGCGAACAGAACTTGCTAAATCCGAGTGGGTACTACACCCCTTAGGTTCGCCTGAAGGCAGGTACGACATTGGCAGAGTCGTCTTCCCTTACGATGACAAGACAATTTCTTTAGTGGAGTGCGTTTGGACGGAACCACCCCAAGCCGGTGAAACCGCTATGCTGAACCTCGATTTTGTATTCGAAGTTCGCCAAGAAGCCGATGGCTGGAGGATTTCGGGATTGGGCGTAACGGAACCGGGCATGACAGACACATTGGTTATTGATTTTGAGGATGCTCAGAGTCTCAACTCAACGCTGAACGCTGCGCAGGCTCCTAAGGCAAGCTCGGACGGGCAGGCAGCATCCAACGTGGCTGCCCAACCAAATTTCCAGCCTGCAGACATGAATAGTCTACAATTGCCTAGCGTTCCTAGCTTTGGGGGATCAGAAAACCAAATTGCATTACCCCCAAGTTTGCAGCCTACGTTACGCTAGGCTCTTGGAAATTCATATTATTCCAGTGCAGTCGAGGAAGTTCTAATATGCTTCGTCGGCTGCTCGGAACGTGCGTTCATAAATTGCTTACGGGCTGAGTTGACATCGCCAAGGACTGCACCATGTGTTCGGCAATCACGTAGGGGGCATGAGCATTGGCAAATCGGATTTGCATCTGTAAATGCCATTTGCCCTCGTGGTCACCCTGAATCAACCAATGGGGCATCAAGCACAGGCTCTGATAGACCAACTCGTATCCAGATTCACTCTGAGAAACGGTTTCAATTGGAAATGTCCAGATATTGGTTGGTCGATCCAGTTGAATCAAAATATCCAAACCCTGCCAGCTATCTAGCATGCCGATGGACGTTTGCTGATCTAGGTCAAGTGCTGTGCCAAGATGACCTAGCGACCTACCCGTTGCATCATAGAAATAGCGATCATCTACGTTGGCAGGCAGGCCAGAAAAATTCCATTCCAGCGCCAAGTGTAGTTGACGATCGCGCGGTAGTCCCTGCAACAAATAGGCAATGTGCAGATTCTTACTACCAGCTTCCAATGTAATTGCTTTGGTGATATTGAACGGTATCCCCCAGGCATTACCATCCCGACTTAACTGCAGTTGAACCTTGCTAGCGGCCCGTCGAAGTTTGGCATCGAAAGGCTGCGCGACAAAATCACCCCTTTCCATTGCATTGCCATGACTAACGCTATTCAGAGTTAGATCGTTGTCGTAGAAATGCTCCAGAAAACTCTTGCGAGGAAACTGGTCATATTGCAGTTTCTGATCAAGATCGTCCTGCTTAAATACGACTCGATCATGAATACTTGCCACACCCTCCGATTCAACAGAACCTTGTAGGATTTTTCTGTGATAGGCTTCTGGACGGCGGTTGATAGTCGCCAAGAGGTTTTGTTGAATGGACCTTACGTCCAACTCATACATCATCCCTCCCTGAGCGGGTGCTACATAGATCGCCAACTGATCGTTCGCCAATCGCACTTCCGGACATAAATCCAGATTGAAATCTTCGCTAACGGCATCTACCCAGGCTGCCTGCCCATGTTCCAAGTACTCAAGTTGATTGTCTGCCGCGATCAGTTCTTCATAGATTGCATTTCGCAGGTGTGGTAAGTAAATGCCACCAAAAGCACCATGCCAGTAAGGGCAATTGCATTGACCGCGATATAGGTGATCTTCGATTTCCGCAAGCAGTTGACCGTCACCACATGTTCGCCTTGCGTGGTCGAGTCGGCGGCTGATCTCTAGCATTCGAGCGTACATCTCGTTGGCTTCTGGATAGCGAACCTTGAAATTTCTCCAGTTTCCTCCACGCAGAAAACTCTGCAGGTCCGACCACCTGGGATTCGAGTGGAACTCATGATTGATTTCGTCGATGCGAGTTTGCTGCTCGGCAGGCAACGCCCATTGAGTCATTTCACGGTAACTACAGTCTGGCAAATAAATCTTGCCCAGAGGAGCAGTCGCATGCACGGCCTGCGCAAGTGTGCTGGTAATGAGCCAGTCTTGGTTGGTGACCAGGGCATCAAAGAATGTGCGCAGCCAACCATCTTCGTACACGTGTTGTTTTGTATCGGGCCAAGTACCGAATTTCTCGCCATCGTCCCCGAAAACCAAAATCGCATCTGAATGTCGTTGAGCAATATCACGCGCTAGAGCTATAGTCTCATGAACAGGTGCAAATGGCAGAAGGTACCGGAGTTTCTCGCTGCCAGGAAAAACTCGTAGCAAGCTACCATTGTCTTCTGTCAAAAAGTAACCACAAAGCTGCTCGTCGGTAAGTCCAGCCGCACGAAAATGAAAATCGTCGAGCACGGTATAAGCTATTCCTGCACAGGCTATGTCCGATGTAAGATTGCCTTCCCAGACTCGCTCCGGCATCCACATTCCTCGAATCGATGCACCAAAACATTGCGAAAGGTAATCTGAGAAATTGCGAATTTGCCCGACCCGATCCCGATTAGGCAGCATGGTCAAAATGGGTTCGTAAAACGGTCCGCCAAGTATCTCAATGCGACCAGCACTAACCAAGCTACTTACTCGCTGGACGTAATCGGGATGATTGTTCATCAACCACAAAAGCAACGGACCTGACGTGTGTAATGACAAACGCAGCTCAGCATATTCCTCAAACAGTTTCAAAAAGGGTAGATAACTGTCTTGATACGCCCTTTCGATAACATCATCGAAATTTCCAATAGGTTGATGATTGTGCAAGACAAGACATAATCTGATTTGATTGGACATACGCTTAATCTCGATAACAAGGTCGCATTCAGAGTGGGCCGCACTAGAAATTGCCCAATGCATGCAAATGACGAATTGGAAGGCCGTAGTACTTTGCTACATATCGTCATCCGTAGAGGCTGCATGCAACGATTTTGCTGAGTGACAATTTGTCCCAACCCGAAACGCCTACCTTATTTCGGCGTAAAAAGGACAACTTGGGCGTTACAAACTGATTCTCTTAATCATTAGTTGACTAAACTGTATACATAACTATCCATCCAAACTGCATTCAGAAACGATATACACTTTCGTGGCGGACAGCGGTACTTGTAACGGTCGCCCCAAGATCTATGCGAGTACTTTTTCAAGTGTGTGTTGCCCCTTTCACATTTGGATTGCTGTCCGCCACCTTTATTAATTTAACGCTGACTCTTTTTGCCGCAAAATTCAGGGCGCACTTGCAGCCAAACGCTGTATGCTTCAGGCTTGCCGCACAACGCCTAGCTGCTTCAACCGCGCAGAGTTTTACCATAAGACTTGTCTGGACAGGAACGTACGCTCCGATGCCAAGCAATGCGCGGACGGAAGTCGGGAAGGTCGAATCACAAGTAAGGGGAGCGAGTTCTTGTTCACCCTCAAAATTGCGCTGACAGCAATTGCCAAGAATGCAAATGCACTCGAGATGCTTGATCAATAAATCAGCGGTATTGTTCGATCCAGGCTGCAAGTTGATCGAGAGGCATTGATCCAGTTTGTTGTGAGACCACTTCTCCCTCTTTGAAGAGAAATAGCTTGGGAATTCCGCTGACACGGAAGTGTTGTGCCAATTCAGGTTGTTGATCAACGTCGACCAAATGAACTGGAATTGGCTGTGCGGATGCCTGGTATTCACTCAAGGTGCGATCCATCTCTCGACATGGCCCACACCACTCAGCCCCAAATTTAACTAGGACAAGCCCCTCTTTCCCCGAAACGTGCTGTTGAAACCAAGCATCGTCCTTTGGGGGCTCAATTTTTGAAGAACTGATTCCATAGGCAAGAGCTAGCGCGGCAACAACCAAAACTGGAACCAACAGATTATTTGACGCGGCTTTTCTGGGGGGGAAAGACATGTTTTTGGGGCTCGTGTTTTAAGAGATTCTGACTAAGAAAAGTTTACGATTCGATCCCCTGAAGGCAAGGAAATTTGGCCAACAAGTACAAAAAGAGAACTAGAGAGCTTATCCAAGCAACTGTCTCGTAAGTGAAATTCCCATTCACTCCAATTTTTTTCTGGATGCGGGTGGGTCACTCAGCCAAGTTCTCCAGCCGAATTGGATGAAAACCACAAAACCTATGTCAAGTGCACTAACCGTCGACGCTCGGTGGACCACTTCGGCATAACGGCTTCTTTTCTCGCATTGCGACCCAAGTAGGGTGCACTCATCTTCGGAAGGAATTATTAGTGCGAGTTAATCATTCGCTCGACAAAGCAATGGAGAAAATAAAGTCATGCAGGAGTAGATTTCCTAGACGCGCAAGTCCAAACCGATGCACAAGGGGAGTATTCTAAAGGTAAAAAAAAATCCAAAAAAATCCTTGACTTCGTCTCGCTTGCGTCAATAATCGCTTCGGTATTGGAACTTAAATATTCCGAGTCCAGACTTGGCTCGGTTTTGATATTACAACCTTCTGATTTTGGGGATTCCACAAAAATGAGCGATGTTTGCAAGAACGTATTCGAAGCAATTCTGAAGTACGGACATGATGAGGACTTTGATCCAGAAATCAATGAGAACTTCCTTCCGACCGATGCGCCGGCTGGTTCAGCCGAGAAAATTGAGATTCTGCGCCGAAGGGTCGAGCGAGGACAACCTCTATGGCATCGCGATGACCGCGTTGATTATGCCGGATTGACTGGAGTAATTCGCCCTCGGGAGTAGCTCACGCTCCGTTTAGCATTCGCTGATCGATCTAAGAGTTTCACAACCCAGCCGACATAGGCTGGGTTTTTTAATGTCTATTCGGATCAATTTAGCTAGCGAGCATGCGAATTCTGAGTTACCTCTGACAGCTTTACACAGATCCAGGCATCAGTTCTCTCCCATATCACTCAAGACGATTGTGGAGAGCGAGTCAGGTTTCTTTCTTTCACACTGAGCTGTCGTGCCCCTGGCCTCGCTATCGTTCGACTCTCTCCATCTTCTGGGGTAGGAGAACCCCGCATTGCGTGCGTCGAGTTGCTCTTGTTCTGCGTTGGATAATCAGCTAATTCCAAAATCAGTGATTAGCAATCCACGCTAACTCTCCATCAAACCAAGTACTACTGTCCTTTGGACGAGCACAAATTGTCGGAGTGCCACGAAGCTGTTGGCGAAAGTCAGTATGTTGCCTGAGTTCTCTGTAAACAAATGTACTAAACGCTGTGCCATAAGCGGCCACCATTTCGAGCCAGGTGAGGCCTTTGTTTCAACCGTTGTGCAAGAAGGGGATGCGTTCATTCGTGTAGATGTCGCTGCGGGCCTTTGGCAAGGACCTCAACCGAAAACCGTAGGCTGGTGGCGCAGCAAAATGCCCAAGGAGAATTCCAGGCAACTGAGACCAGCGCCGAATGGCGTCCTATTAGATGTATTGACCGAATTGGCGGAGAGACCCGACAAACAGATGCTGACCTATGTCTTGGCCATGTTACTTGTCCGAAGGCGGATCTTGACCGAAGAATTGCAAACGAGTGATGAGGGCTCGCCCTACGGCCAGTCACCCATATGGGAACTTACATGCCCGGCCGATGGACGCACTTGGAAAATCCCAGTCGTTGAATTGGATGCCAGCTGTTTGGACACCATCCAGGGCGAACTAAGAGAGCTGTTGTATACCGAGGCATAAACGAGCTACCCAATAGAAACAGAAGCTAACGGAACTGGCCTCATTAACAGGTGGTCTAGGGAACTGGAAAACAGCATGCAAAGCAAGAATGAAAGACCTGCGCATCGCCCGTTTTGTCCCGCCGTAATTTGCTCTTGGTATGTATTGTTTTTAGTTTTTTCATGTGGAGGCGCAACCTGCGCACCCCGACGAAAGTTGTTAAGTGAGTTGCAGCCGCCACGTGTATTTAGTGGCGTTCCCACACTTGACGAAGTGGCAGCACACATCAATCACAGTTTAGCCGTAGAGAGTCTAAGCTCAGCCACTGTAATCATTTCCAGTCCTGAGTTAGTTGCCAATTTGGCCGGTAACCTAAAATGGAGACGCACTCACGATTTTAGCTTAGTGGCTCATCCTGCTGTTAGCCGTATGTTGGGTACGGCCTTAGCAGCTGGAAGCAACGAGGAAATGTTTTGGATGCAGTTGCAGCAGCCAAGCCCCACTTTGTACTTTGCGCGTTACGACCAATTCGAATCGCAGTTGGGACCGCGTAGGATATTGCCCTTTTCTCCACTTTGGCTGCGTGAAGCGTTGGGCGTGGTTGAACTCGACATGAGCCTGCAGCATCAAGGGCCTGTGGTTAGGCCGGACGGGAAGCTGGAACTTGTGTCCTACATTCCACTCCGACGCGGGATATACCAACGCGTGTTAGTCATTGCTCCCAACTCAGGTGTGATTGAGGAAACCTATATAAAGGATCAGACCGGCAGACTAGTGGCGGCGGCACAGTTAGCTGAACACGAATTTTACCCGGAAATCAGCTGGAGTTTACCTCATCGGGTACAAATTCAATTGTATCCCGATGAAGGGCCCGACTTGGCTTTTACGATGGATATCGACAAATACTCGATCAACAGCTCGACTGTAATTCAGGCGGACGCATTTGTACCCCCTAATTCAGTTGGTTTGACTACGGTTGATCTAGTCCAACTCAATGCTGGACATGCCAACGCAACGCAGTCACCCGCTTATCGCACAACGGAAGCCCAGGCGATTGGTTTTAGCCGATTCCGATAGCAAACAAAATGTGGATAGATGAATCCTATCCCCGGATCGATGGCTGCCTGCGAAATCGAGGTTGCGGCGTCGGCTCTCCGTTAGTATCGTCGCAAGCAGATCGAAAAAGGATATAGGCTCAATACTTGGGTATGCGGCAGGAGGCTGACATGCGAAATAGCATCATTGTTCCGATCTACAACGAAGTGGAGAACATTCCAATTTTGTTGCGCCGCATCGCTGAGGTTCTAGATCGGTTAGCTGGCGAATCGGAACTCATCCTCGTCGATGATGGATCGCATGACGGATCTTCGGCATTATTGGATGCAGCGGCCCGTGAGGATTCTCGGTTGGTAGTGGTACACTTTCGAAGAAACTACGGTCAGACTGCCGCCATGCAAGCGGGACTGGAGTTAGCTCGAGGTGAATTTTTGGTCACGTTGGATGGTGACATGCAAAATGAACCTGACGACATACCACAAATGTTGGCGCAACTGGAGGCGGGGTATGACCTAGTGCACGGCTGGAGAAAGGATCGTCAGGACACTCTCTTGACTCGCAAAATTCCTAGCCGAATTGCGAACTGGCTGATTTCGCGAGTCACCCGATTTCCGATCCATGATTTAGGCTGCACGCTCAAAGCAATGCGACGAGAAATTGCTGCGGAATTGGAATTGTATGGGGAGATGCATCGCTTCATTCCCATTCTTGCACATTGGCGTGGGGCACGGTGTCTAGAGATGGTAACAACGCATCACCCTCGCAGATTCGGCCAAACAAAGTACGGTTTGTCGCGCACCGTACGCGTCGTCCTGGACCTGCTTACCGTGAAGTACATGCTGGACTATTATGCAAGCCCAATGAAACTGTTTGGCAGAATAGGTTTACTATTCATGCTGATCGGCGGACTATTATTGAGCAGTACCCTAGGCATGAAACTTTTCGCAGATTTTGACATGACGGGTAATCCAATGCTCGTTATGGGAGCCCTTTTCTGCATCGTTAGTGTTCAGCTGTTTAGTGTCGGCTTGTTGGGTGAAGCCAATACGCGGCTTTACTATCGGCGAAACGAGCGACGTCCGTTTACTATTCGAACCATTGTCTCTCAGGCATCCGAATATGACCAAGCCGATCCGCGGCCAAATACGATTCCCTATCGAAACGCGGCTTAGGTACTAGGCACTCTCGGCCTGCCAGTATTTCAATGTTGGCGGAATTCTAATTGGGTGAAAATAGTGGAGGGAAATCTTCTGGGCGATCGTCGTCACCCCCCTTGGCGTGAAGCTGGGTTTGCAGACAACGAATGAGAAGCCTACATCGGACATCGACGTTGCACTCTGAAAGCAATTGCTGTTTGACGGCTAGCGGGAGATTGAGTGCGTAGGAAATCGAGTCGGTTAAAACTCCAAGCGGAAGTTGGTGGCCAAGCAGCTGTTGAAACCCCTGCTGAACAGCCAGCCCCTCAGGCATTAATTGTTGGAATAGGGCTTTCAATTGACCAAACATTTGAGCCCGTTGCTGATCCTGTTCTTGAACAGCTAGATCTTCTACTAATTTGACTTCTGCCGTTCGATAGGTAAGACCCTCGTCGAGCTCTCGTACAATCACCGCTCGCTTCATTCCTACCAACAGAATATTGTGTCGCCCATCTTCAGTCGGTGTGTGGGAAAGCACCTTGGCAATACAAATTGTGGAGGCTATCGGTGGGCGTTGTAGATAATGTTTTTCCCACCCCTTTTCGAGCAAAGCCATGCCAATGAGTCGATCGGTTTTTATCGACTCATTTAGAAGATCGCAATATCGCGCCTCAAAGATATGAAGTGGTTGCACGACATGCGGGAATAGGACGAGATTAGGCAACGGAAACAGGCGAACGTAGTTTGTAAAATCCTCAGGCCAACCGGCGGAGCTCTGTAGGTTTGTCATGTCAAAAGCTCTGCTCACAATTGGGTAGGGTTCATGCCGCTGGGTAGTCCTGAACAGTCTAACAAGGATTCCACAATTCCATCCACCATGGAAATGCAGCATCGAATCTCCTGCAAATACTGCCTTGTCCGGGACAATTTTTGGCTGTCAAAAAAACAAAATCAGTTCGGTGGAACCACTTTCCTGATATGCCTGCTAGGATTGGGAGTCCTATTATTCTATAACCATCAGCTATTCTATAACGTACCTTGCCAGCCCGCGATGTCCCAAATCCAAGGTGGCTCAATGCGGTGGAATTCCTTTCCACCAAAGGCCTACAAGATTTTCATCAATGGCATCAAGTGATCTTTGCTTGCGAGAGACATTGACTGTCTGAACGCCGGGGCGCGGAAGGAAACATAAGTTCATCGTATTATGATTCGGATTCAAATCGATGATTTTGTCCGGTAAAGAAATTCAAAAACGACTTGGAAGTGATATTCGAATTGATCCATTCGATGCCTCACGTCTAAACCCCAATAGTTACAACCTCACACTTCATAACGAGCTGCTTGTGTATGAGGAAGTAGTCTTGGATCTTAAAGAGCCCAATCGATATCGACGCATTGAGATACCGTCGACTGGATTGGTATTGAGCCCAAATCAAATCTATCTGGGCCGAACCGTTGAGCATACCGAAACTCACAATCTTGTCCCCATGGTTGAGGGACGATCATCCCTAGGTAGATTGGGCTTGTTCGTACACGTTACCAGCGGATTTGGCGATGTGGGTTTCCGCGGTTTTTGGACTCTGGAAATGTTTGCGGTACAACCCATACGCATATACGCCGGTACACAGATTTGCCAGATTTTCTTTCACACTGTGCTCGGCGATATTCACGAATATGATTCTGCGAAGTACCAAAATAACCACGATATTCAACCTAGTTTGATGTACCGTGAATTTGGAAAGACGGAGGACGATCAACAACTTCGCTTTCCATTCCCACCCTAGCCAGGTTGCCCCCGTTTTTTTGTTTTTCAGAGTGCTGAACTAGTCTTGAAGCAATACTAGTGCCCACCCAATCCTCCTAGCCTTCCTGTTCTACTGTTTTGGAAGGCGCGCAGGTATCGGAGAAGCCGAACTTGCGTGGTGATAGTTCGGATAATTCGGGTTCTAACAAACTTTTCGACCGTTTGTTGCCGATAAGCACGTTTGTAACGAGTTTTCGGGAGTTTCCGAATTTATGCCATGCGCGAGCCATTCGGCGACGAAGGGTTGCCACTTGAGCTTGGCTTGCAAGCCGAATAACGGACGAAGTGCCGCTGGAGAGAAATCGATGAGAATGCTCAGTGGGCGTATGCACTGGCTGACGGTGGGGCTAGCTCTCCTCGTAAGTGCTCAGGGATTTGCGACGAAAGTACACGGACAATACGGAACACCGGATGGAGTTGTTCCAGCTGGTGGCCTCAGTTACGCCATGGAAGGCCCTCCTCCAGCTGGATGTGATTCGGGATGCTCAGGATGCTCTTCATGCGGCTTGGGCGGAGGCTTGGGCTTGGGAGGCGGACTGGGCATGGGCTGTGGTATGGGCTGCGGCGGTGCGGCTTGCGGCAATCCCGCTTGTGGCTGCGGGAGCGGCGGCTTGCTCGGAGGCCTCGGAGGCCTTGGAGGCGGTTGCGGGTTCTGCGGCGGCAGAGGCTGCATGGCTTGTGGTGGAGGCAGTTGCTGCCTGCTGCCTGGACGGCTTATGCAACTCTTAGGACCATTGGGCCCGTACAGCGAAGGTGGCTGTGGAGGACAGCGTTGGTTTGATATTTACGCAGGAACGATCGGCTTCAAACGAACAAGCAACTTCGGTGGCGTATCGTCGATAGTGCAAAACAACGTTACCGGAGCCTTTGATCGCACGACGCTTATTAGTACCGATGGCATCGCCGGGACTCCTGCCTTGTCAACCACTAGCCTTGATTTGGACAAGATGCGTTACGGCTTGGAGCTAATCGCAAACTTACAAACAGGTCCCGGTGCCAATTTGGAAGCCCGCTACTTCGGCCTCAATAATTGGGAGGTTAGCAACAGCGTGAACACAATCGGTACTGGAAACCCAACTTTGTACAGTTTGTTCAGCCTGTATGGCACGGCTCCTCCCAACGGCTTTGACGACACGGATCGATCCTTCATTCACTCGATCAGTTACAACTCAGAAATACACAATGGAGAAGTCAATTATCGCCGCCGCTTTGCGACTCCGTTTTGTTGGGCTAACGGCTCGTGGTTGATGGGCGTTCGATACTTTGACCTTGATGAGCGATTTGGATTTGCAGCTACAGGTAGTCAAAACAATACTTTCACGTTTAACCAGCTGCGATACTTCAACTACGACACTTTCACTCGAAACCAGCTTACTGGATTCCAAATCGGAGGCGACTATTGGATCAACCTTGTGCCTGGGATTTCTCTCGGGGTTGAGAACAAAGCTGGCATTTTCGGGAATCACGCCGAGGTCGAATCCATCGCTTCCGCTAATTCAATTCCAGGTGCTCGCGAACATCTCCAAGACGGAAAGACAGCCTACTTGGCTGAGTTGGTTGCTTCGGTTGTCTACCGCCTCAACTATTCGTGGAGCGTAAAAGCCTCTTATAACTTGTTGTATGTAGACAACGTCGCTTTGGCTCCCGAAAACTTCAATGCCCGAGACTTTAACAATGCACTTGGAAGTGGAGCATTTACCGGTGCTCGCTTCCCATTCATCGAAACCGATGGTGAGGTAACCTACCAAGGCTGGTCTATCGGCGGAGAATGGTTGTACTAACCGATTTGGATAGTGACGATTTTCCCGCTGACCATAGGCAAATAGAAAACATGAGGGTTGGGCGTCTGAACGGATGTCCAACCCTTTTTTGTTGACAAACACCCCATTAGACAGGGTACATTTGGCCGGATAGGTAGTTTTTTCTGGCGGGCATGCGGCAGTTTGGGTCCAATTTACCCATGCTCGGTTTGCAGGTGGATTGCAAACAAGATTAAAATGAAGCCAATCGGCTCCATAAACGCAAGCGTTGCTTTGAGAGGTTAGCCGTCGGTGCAACCCGAAAGGGGCGCACCCACTCATCTGATTGTTTGAGGAGGTCGGAGCATGAAGCCAGTAATATCCCGAAAGATGATGGTTAATGCTGCTTTCTTACAAGAGGTTAAAGATTCCAATACGGAACTGTGGTTAACCCTCACGCAGCTGGAAAATCTGCGACAAGTGAACCAGGAAAAGCGCATCCGGTCGCGCCAGCTTGTGATGCTATTGGGGCGACTACGTGAGTGTGTTGCACTGGAGTTTTCACTGGAAGAGACTTATGGTTTCTTGAGTACAGGTGGATTGTCAACTTGGCAGGATGCTACCGAAGCTATGCATCAACACCGCGATTTATATTTGCAGATACACGAATTATGCGAACAGGCCGAAGAGGCAGAGTACCGCGGGACAATCAGCCGAGACCTTGACCAGTACCTAGACGCCTTCGATGACTTTCATTGTTCGTTTGTAGCTCACGAGGCTATGGAGGGTGAACTGATACGGCTTGGATTAGGCGTATGAGCCCAGGAAACTGGCGATTGTCCTGACCCTATGATCATCGCATGGTAAGGAATCGTGCGAATTGAAACGCTTGCTCGGAAGGTCACACTCATGGTCTTGGTATCACCCGAAACAACCGGTGAAGCACTTGAGATTATGTTGGTGGAGGACAGCTTGTTGGATGCCCGCCTAACGATCGAGTCGTTGCGTCGCTGTGGCATCCACCATCGACTCAGTCTCTTTCGTGATGGCAAAGAGGCAATGCAGTTTTTACATCAGTCAGGTGTGTTTGCGCGGGCACCTAGGCCACACGTCATTTTGCTAGATTTGTTTTTGCCAGACACGGACGGAATTACATTCCTCAAGAATCTACGCAGTGAGCCGACGCTGGCGAATATTCCCGTGGTAGTTCTTACCAGTAGCGACGATGGAAGTGATCAGTCAAATTGCGAAAAACTGGGGGTTAGTAGTTACATTCGTAAGCCCTTCAATGAAGATAAGTTCCTAGCGGTTATTCGGCGCCTGAAGGGCCTCAGTTTGTCAATCGAGGTTGCCATATCCTGAAAAGGACGCTTACTAGCACCTCAATTTTGACGCTTGTACCACTTTTGAAAAGCTCTCCTTCGCCGGAGCTCACATGAACTTAGAACTGGCGAGCGATTGGCGCCCCAAGACTTCTGGCTGCGAAAAGCTAGTGAATTTTGTCAAATGGAACGTCTCGAGCATTCGACGGCGCTGACGACGAAAATCGTCTACGGATGACATCGGCGATAAGAAATACTCCGGCGATTAAAACGCCAGCTGCATAGCCTAACTGTAGTCCGATAATGCTCGCAGTGGTCAAGTACCCCAAAAAATTTGGCGTCCAAAACGGACGATCAAAAATCATTGCACCCGTGGCAATAGCCAATAATACTCCAGCGATAAATGACGCTTCACGGGGTCGTGATCCGCGAAACATCAGCGATTGGGCCAAACCAATACCCACAGTGTAAAGTCCGATGTAGGCTGTCAATTGCCCCGAACTACGGCCATTTCCCAGGAGTGACAGCCCAGTGAACAATACCGCAAAGGCAGACGTTACAACAAGCAACAGATAGATATCAAATACACGAGGTACGCCGTAGGTATGACGTCGTGTGGGTTCCGTTTTCTGGGATTCTATTGTTGCCAAGAGAACTTCAAATTGTAATTGCGGTTTTTTTACGGTCGGCTGTTATTACTCGCTACTGCGTCTATGATACCAAACTTCATGCCAGTTGCGGAAAAACTATGCTTAGCACTCGACACCAGACAACCCGACGCAATGCGGCTTTCATAGCATGCGGGCAACGACCGATTGTGAATCCTCTACGACTGCAGAGAGATATAACGGTTCGGGTGTGCTCTGTCGCCTTTGGGTTTGGTGACACTGCATGACTTTACGCATCGCATCCCGGCGGCTAATTTGGCCTACCAATTTTCCTTGTTCATCGATCACAGGCAGCCGGCGAGTAGCTTGATTCAAGAAAGTCTGGCAGATGGTCAATAGGTCTGTCTCGGGCGAAATGCACGGCGGTTGAGTATCCACAAAGGCTCTGAGCGTGGTTCCGGGTAGATTGTCATAGGCAGAATCTACGATGAATTTCATGCAAGATCGTTCCGAGAAGATTCCAACGAACGTTCCATCTACATCAACCACTGGAGCGCCCGAAATCCGCTTCTTGAGCAGCACTTCAATTGCCACAAACACGTCCATATCTGGGCTGAGTGTGATTAATTTGTGAGTCATCATGTCTCGAGCAAGAATAGCTGGACCGGTCATCATCGCACCTCCGGGTAGTGAAAAACGTAATGAACTCACCTAACATCGTTGATTTCAAAATCCTTGGTTGAATTACCTTCCCACTCACGGAGTCAAGCACGAGCCACTATCTGCACCACAGAATGATTGAATGTGGAATACAATGTCCGATTTAACAAACATGGCCACGATAGTGAATCGCAAAAATCTACGACACCTAGTAACTCCTGGAATAAGGATGTTCCCCAATCAACGAATCCAAGTAACCATATGCAATGATGGACACGCCAGATCTCCCAGGAAAGAAAAGCCAAACCTTCCATTTCAAACCTCGCCAACTTGGGAGGGATAGTGGGATAATCTGGAAAGCCAGAACTGCACACGGAACGCTAGTCCAGGCTAATCAAATTCGGAAAGGTATTGCAAAGGGAATACGGCTTTTTATGAACTATTACTTTGTGAAACATTGGTTTAGCAAAGGACTTGCAAACGCTGTAAGTGCCAAGCATGAGTTATGCAATTGGCTGCAGTAGTTGATGACTAGAGCACATCCGAACACAAAAAAGCACTTGGTTCTGGAGGAAATAAAACCCGTGAGTAGAGCAACTTACCGAATTGCAGGTATTTCATTCGAACACATGCATATGGGAGATAATCTGTGGATGGCATATCAACATCCCGAGTGTGAGGTTGTCGGCATTTGTGATACACAGCCTCAGCGTATGCATGACGTGACGAACCGACTACAGCTTCAGCCCTCACAAGTGTTTACGGATTGGCAACATTGTGTCGAAGTAGCCAAACCGGACGTTGTGATTTTGTGTCCGGCTACTGCCGACCACGCCCTCTGGATTGAGCGGTTAGCCCCCTATGGTTTGCCGATCTTAATCGAGAAGCCCATGGCTGCGAGCTTAGCCGATGCCGATCGGATGCTCCGTGCATGTCAACAGCACGATTGTCGAATGGCTATCAATTGGCCGCTGACATGGATCGCGAGCCATCGAACGGCGAAGCGGCTGGTCACCGAGGGATGCATCGGCCAGGTGATTCAAGTGCATTATTACGACGGAAATCGCGGACCGTTATGGCATACAGCGGGTAAACGCGAGAACTCAGCAGAGCAGGTGGCCGAACAAAAATCTGATAGTTGGTTCTACAAACGAAGCAGTGGAGGCGGATCGTTGTTGGATTACTTAGGTTATGGTGTAACACTCGGCACTTGGTATCTGGACGGCGCCATACCTCTGGAGATTACGGCCGTTGTTGATGAGCCAGCTGGATTGGAAGTAGATGAACATTCGGTGACGATTGCTCGCTACTCGTTTGGACTAAGTAAGTTTGAGACACGTTGGGGTACATTTACGGATCCCTGGACTCACCAACCGCAGCCCGCTTGTGGTTTTGTCTTAGTTGGAACTGAGGGTACCATTAGTAGTTTTGATTATCAGCCGACGATTCGCATTCAAGATAAAAAAAGCCCTCAAGGTAGAGATATAGTCGTGGACGATGTAATTCCACCCTTTCAGAACCCGGTGCAATATTTCATTCACTGCCTCAAGCATGATTTACCAGTCGATGGGCCACTTTCACCCACGTTAAGTCGTATTGGGCAGCAGATTGTTGATACAGCCATGGCTAGCTCTCAACAAAAGCGAACCCTACCACTGATTGCCTAACGGTGTTTGTGGATGTAGTTGCATTGTTCGGCTGTGATTGAGAGCTGATGTTGCGAGGGAGTTACTTTTACAACAAACTTTGAAAAACCTGCCACCATCGCATGGCAGGCCTAGATTTGCCTTCTTCGCTGGGCACGAACCGCATTTTTGAGCGGCGGAAAAAGGCTCAGTGTACGACGATCAGTCCATGGTTGACTCTTCAAGGCAACCTTTTTGGGTTAAGATAATTAGGACCCTGTGGTTGGTGGCATTCCCGACTGCGTAATGGCGCATTCAGGCAGAATGCAATTCGAAAGTGCCCAACCTTAAATTTGGTGATTCCCACCTCATACGTTTTACCTGCCTAGAGTAGACATTTGATTGCATGGAAAGTATTGATTTTCAACACGCGACGCGTTTGGTATTCGGTGCCAACAGCATTCAGCGTCTGGGAGAATTGTCTCTATCCCTCAACGTGTCTCGAGCGCTGGTTGTTTCCGATCCAGGCGTCGTTGCAGCTGGACATTTCCAACGTGGAGTGGATGCGCTGGTATCGGCTGGCATTGAGGTTCATGCCTTTCATGGTGTCCGCGAAAACCCATCCACGCGAGAAGTAGAGGCAGGGTTGCTGGTTGCTAAGCAAACCAATCCTGACCTGCTAATTGGGCTCGGAGGGGGTAGTTCAATGGACTGCGCTAAAGGAATCAATTTCTTATATTCCTGCGGCGGACAGATGCAAGATTATTGGGGAGTTGGCAAGGCGACTAAAGATATGTTGCCAATGATAGCGGTCCCAACCACTGCAGGTACAGGCAGTGAAGCCCAGTCTTTCGCACTTATTAGCCACCCTGAAACACATACAAAGATGGCATGTGGTGATCGCCGTGCAGCCTGCAAGATTGCCTTGCTTGATCCGGAACTTACAATTACGCAACCACCGCGCGTCACGGCTCTTACGGGTATCGACGCAATTTCTCATGCTCTCGAGTCGTACGTAACGCGTAGGCGCAATGCGTTGAGTGTTTGTTACTCTCGCCAGGCTTGGCAGCTATTGAGCCATGGGTTCCCAAGAGTGCTTTCACAGCCTACAGATTTGGAGGCACGTGGACTGGTTCAGTTGGGGGCATTTTTTTCCGGACTAGCCATTGAAACGAGCATGCTTGGAGCAGCGCACGCGCTGGCAAATCCGTTGACCGCCCGTTTCGGAATTACCCACGGACAAGCAGTTGGATTGATGCTGCCACAAGTCATTCGCTTCAATGGACATGAAGTTGAGGGGATGTATGAAGAATTGTGGCGAGATGTAGCGCATACTCCATTGGGAGAAACCAGCCGTCGTTCAACATGTTCCGATTCGCTTTCCGAATTCGTGAGGCAATTAGTGGCTGCAGCAGGGCTCGAGACACAGTTGTCTCAATTAGGAATTGAAGAAAACGCCATTGATCAGCTGGCCCAAGATGCGACGAGCCAATGGACAGGAACATTCAATCCTCGGTCGTTGACGCAAGCAGATTTTAGAGACATTTACTTCCAGACATTTACGAATGGAAAGGAACACGAGGCATGTTAATTCGCTGTCGTGATCTTTTGAGTTGCGTGCGCGCTTCCCAATATTCCTCCCGTTCGCATTGCGATTCTCGGAAGCATCCAACTGATAACTCCATCAAGCAAAGCGATTTCCGTGATCGTAGGGCCGCACATTTGTTTGACGGGATGTGCCTTCCGTCTGATGTCGCTTTTCCCTCCCAGGGTTACTCGTATTGCTCGGAAGGGGAAGCTAAGATCTCTGCCAAAACAGAGCCTTACATTAAATCTAAGCGCAGCCCTGTCCGCGAACGGTTTGCCATAGCATTTTGCTGGATCATGTTGATAGTACTGGAGCCTTCTGCCAAATGCTTGGCAGATTGGCCCACCGGGCGTGGCAATTGGAGTGCTACGGGAGCGATATCTGATCAACTTCCAGATCAACTTCAATTGCTATGGGAGGCTAGAGTCGATGGGCTTGGGTTCGAAGCTGGCGCTGTAATAGCTGATCGCCGCGTTTTTTGCGCAGACGCGGATGGACGCATACTTGCATTCGATCTCGATAATGGGAAGGAACTTTGGCGCGTCGAGCTCGACACGGTATTTGTAGCCTCACCCTTAGTTGATGCAGGAATGTTGTTCCTGGGTGATTACCAAGGTGTCGTAAGGGCGCTGGATGCCAAGAACGGACAGTTGAAGTGGGAAGTTGAGCTGGGTATGGAGATTGATGCAAGCCCAACTCCACTTGATGATAAGCTATTGGTGACCTCGCAGGATGGTGCTTTATATTGCCTACGACGAGCTGATGGTTCCCAGGTATGGAAATACGAAACCGGCGATCAACTTCGATGTGGGGCAACGATTGTTGGCAACCAGACTTTTTTGGGCGGTTGTGATTCTAGGCTACATTGCGTAGATCTAAGTAATGGCTCCCCAATTGGTATGCCAATTCCCATTGATGCTCCAACTGGCAGTACACCTGCGGCCAGCCTTGGCCACATTTTCCTGCCCACACACGGTGGCGATATTTTTGCCATTGATGCCCAATATCAAAAGGTGAAATGGAAATTTCACGACGATAGCTTGGCTCAAGAATTCGAGAACAGCGTTGCCGTCGCAGACGGGCTTATTGTAGCTGCCAGTAGGATGCGTCACGTTTTTGCTCTTGATCAAGACTCCGGCCAGGTCAGATGGCAAACGACGTTGCGAAAACGTGCTGATGCAAGTCCAGTCGTATCTGGTGATAAGGTGCTTGTTTGTGGTGCGGATGGTCGGCTTATTATGCTAGATCTACATAGTGGTAAAGAGATTTGGATATTTGAAGTACGTGGTGGATTTATCGCAAGCCCGGCTGTCTCCGATGGGAGAGTAATTGCTCTCTCGGATAAGGGAGGTATCTTTTGTTTTGGTACCCGTTGATGAGGATGGGAGACTTTTGCAAAGTCACGTGTCCATTCTCGGTTGGATATGGCCACGCAGCATAATCCATTAAAACTGGAAACGCTAAGAGTTGTTTGCCTCAAGTTCTTCCACTGCTGGATTGCAGCCTCGTAGCTGCTCCTTATCGGTGTTCGCAATATTAATCGTCGATATTTGGAATGCATATGGCCACTGAGTCGACTAAGACTGAAGTCGGAAGTTACTTTGTTACGAACTATCCACCCTATTCTCAGTGGAAGCGGGATTTCCTACCGGAAGTGCAACATGTGATGCAACTTGCGCCCCGCGAGCAAACGCCCCTGGGGCTATACCTGCATATT
>JAGQOY010000012.1 GCA_020427005.1 Planctomycetales bacterium | reverse complement strand
TTCGGCGATCGACTCGTCTCCAACCTCCAAATGCATGGGTGTTTCACACGGTTTATCAAACTGAATCATCATACCTGGGATCAGCTTGAGAACCTGATCAACTGGGAGCTTCTTCCTAGCCAAAGTAACTACCACTGGCACTGTAATGCGCAAGGCACTTTTGCAGTAGTCTTTGGAAGCTGGCATGAACCTGTCCCTGAAAGCGAAAGTCAGGTTGTTGGTGAAAAGAACTAGAATCTGAACCGTCAACCGTGCGCACGGCTAATTCGTACGTTTCGACAGCCCCCCTAAGTTTGAGAGGCTTTCAACAGTCGACGTGCGGCCTGAAGTACGTTGTGTGAGGTAAATTTCGGATTCAAAGGAAGCTTAGAAATCGACCACCTCGGCACTATATCGTCGTCATTCTGGGCAGGACTTGATATAGTTTGATTAACACCGGCCGTGTGGTTGAACTGCTAGCATTTGGCAGCTAGTTGGGACACCAATCTAGAAACTGCGTTTACGACATTAAGCCACTATGACTTTAGCACCATTATTACCGAGCTCACCAGGCAAATTCCCCATCGCTGACTACAAGCCTCTGAGTAACGAGGAGCTTGCTGCAAGGATTCGTAAGGGCCGGCAATTATTAGGCAAGCGTTTATTGATTCTGGGACATCACTATCAGCAGGACGAGGTCATTGAACATGCGGACCTGAGGGGAGATAGCTACCAATTAAGTCAATTGGCCGCGGCTAGTGACGATTGTCGATACATCGTTTTTTGTGGCGTTCATTTTATGGCCGAAACGGCAGATATCTTGGCAAATCGTCCCGAGAAACTGAGCCGACGTGGCATGCGTGTCGAAGTGAATTTGCCAGACATGGCTGCGGGTTGTTCCATGGCGGACATGGCAGCGATTCGGCAAGTTGAAGATGCTTGGGAACAACTTGGTGATGTGGTAGATAGCAGACGAATAGTGCCTGTTACCTACATCAATTCAGCTGCCAGTTTGAAGGCTTTTTGCGGCAAGCATGGCGGAATTGTATGCACAAGCAGCAATGCAGCTGCCGTGCTGAAATGGGCATTCGAACGCGGTGAGAGAGTTTTCTTTTTTCCAGACCAGCACCTGGGACGAAATACGGCGCTACGAATGGGGATCCGTAACGAACAAATGCCCGTCTGGGATCCCTTTGCAGATAATATGGGAGGCAACACTGATCAGGCCATCGCGGATAGTCGCGTCGTTTTATGGAAAGGACACTGTAGCGTGCATCAAATGTTTCGCCCGGAACATGTAACACAGTTTCGCGACAGAATCCCTGACGTCAAAATCCTTGTTCATCCCGAATGTCCTCAGGAAGTTAACGATCTGGCCGACGTTTCCGGATCGACTAGCAAGATCATTACCACGGTCGAGCAAGCATCCCCCGGGACAAAGTGGGCAATTGGCACCGAGCTGCATTTGGTGAATCGTCTTAAACAGCAACACCCTGAACAAGAGATTCATTTTCTTTCACCGGTGGTGTGCATGTGCGCCACCATGTACCGGATAGACCTGGCACATCTGTGTTGGAGTATCGAAAACTTGGTAGCGGGTGAATTAGTGAATCGCATCGAAGTTGATGGTGACACCTCACACCATGCCCTTGTGGCGCTTGAGCGGATGCTAGAAGTCAAATAGGTGGTAATCGTTGACGATTGGAAAGTCGAGACTTAACCCGTTTGAACAAATTTCCTTGAATACACAGTTTATACATCGGGCGACTCGCACTAACTCAAAACTAAGTTGAAGCCGTGGTTACTCTTCTTCGGCATCGTATTCGGCTTCACAGGTCGAACAAAAATCGCTAGTTGTGTAGTGCTGAATTATCTCTGTGGATTTCAGATCAGGATGCACTTTGGCGGTGGGCAGGATCTCTCTTACGAGTAGATCATAGACTTGACGTTCAGAGAAATGTTCGCAGACATCCAAGGCCACATTTAGTAAAGCCAATTGCGCCAGAATTTGAGTCACTAACTCGTGAGCCTCTTCCTCGCTGCGGATTTTGTCAGGCGGGGGTAAGTGCATAGGAGTTTCAAATAGGTATGAAACAGGTTCGTCTTTAGAGCCCTCGAAGATCTCGTCCCATTGATGAAACATAGCTGCCGTTTCGGGATCTAGTTCGGGCAGCACTTCCTGCCAAGTAGGGCGATTTTGTTCTGGAGTTTGATCGTCATACGGTAAATCTGTGTCGCTGCCCAAAGAATCCGCTACTGCCTGATCGAGACTCTCATCAAATAGACCGTATGGGTCATCATCGTCTTCATCGTCTTCTTCGCTATCTTCTCTTTCTGGGTTCGTCGACAGGCTGTCGCTAAGCTCATCGAATGGATCAAGTGCAGTGCTGCGTCCTGGTTTAAAATCTGCTTGATCAAAAACAAACGGTGCTTCAAAACCCTCTTTATCGCTTTCCAAAAAATACTCTATATTTGGAGCCGGAATTGTGGCCTCAACGAGGCCATTTTGGCTATACCAACGCAAACACAAGGCCTCTGACGCCGATTTGCCTTCGTTTTCTGTTGCTTTCTGATTACCCGTTGAGCGAACCAATTCCATCCTACCGACAACACCTATCTGACGGTTTGCTAGTTCATCGACGAATTCGGGCAATTCCTCGGGTGTTGGTACTGGCAAGCGTAAATCACTTACTTTGAATCGCAGGTTTTTCCCTGCCAATTTGCCACTCAGATTTCCGGTCAATTCGATGTGAATGCCGAAATCGGGGGCAAATTCCAACCAGCCTACAACGCTATTACGACGGGAGTTGCGCAGGCTACCAGCACGTATATAGTTACCAATGCGCGTCGTCATTTATTTCTCCTGGCAACTCCGGTTAGAATTCCTGGTCCAAGAAAGGATCCCAACAGTAAACTGTGCGCAGTACTGCGCAGGATCTATTTGATCACCAGTAGCAAGTCGCCTGATTCCACCTGGGATCCTGAACTTACCAATAGCTGTGCTACAGTACCTTCTCGTTCTGCCGAGATGGTGGTTTCCATCTTCATCGCCTCCAAAGACAGCAATTTGTCTCCTTTGTTCACTTCCTGCCCCTCTTTGACGGCCACGCCGATCACCATGCCTGGCATGCTGGCAGCCACGTGAGTTGGGTCGGCCGGATCTGCCTTGATTGACTTGATATGTGCATTTTCAAGTGAACGGTCAATGACCTCGACTTCACGTGGTTGACCATTGAGTTCAAAGAACACTGTTCGAGTTCCATCGGCATGCGCCTGGCCGACAGCCAAAAAGCGGATGATCAGTGTCTTTCCTTCCTCGATACTTACCGAGATTTCCTCCGCCGGTTCAGGGCCATAGAAAAAGTGTGGTGTCGGCAGAATGCTCACGTCTCCATAAACTTTGGCATGTTCAATAAATTCCTCATAGACTTTGGGGTACAAAACGTGAGTTACACATTGCCTATCTGAAGCGATTTGCCCGAGTAGATTGGTTAACAATGTACGTGTCGACTCAATATCGACTGCAGGCAAAGTAGCCCCGGGACGACCAGTCACTTGGGGGCGATCGCGGAGTACCGCTTTGCAGGCAGCCGGAGGAAATCCTCCAGGCGGCTGGCCCATCATGCCACTTAACAAATCTACTACGGACGCAGGTGGCGATAGCTCACGATCTGAGCTCAAAATATCCTCGGCACTTAACCCACCAGCAACCATGAATAACGCCATGTCGCCCACAGCTTTGCTTGTCGGCGTAACTTTGACGATATCCCCGAACAACGCGTTTACATCGGCGTAAGTCTTGCAGACTTCTGGCCATCGATCGGCTAGTCCCAAGGCGTGGGCTTGTTGGTAGAGGTTTGTGTATTGGCCTCCAGGCATTTCGTGTTCATACAGGTCCCCGCCTGCTACCAAAGCTTCGCTTTCGAATGGTAGGTAATACTCCCGAACAGCTTTCCAATAGGTCGAAAGCTCAGTCAAAGCATCTGTCTGTAAAGTACTCTCACGAGGACCAAATCGTAACGCTTCAACCAGCGTGTTTAAGTTGACCTGTGAAGTTCCTCCAGAAAGCGCTGACAAAGCACCATCAGCAATGTCGAGTCCTTCATCAGCAGCAGCCAAAATGGAAGCGGCCTGAATGCCTGCGGTATCGTGTGTGTGGAAGTGGATAGGGATGCCAATTTCTTGCTTTAGTGTGCGCATAAGCAAACGGGCTGCTGCTGGCTTGCACAAGCCCGCCATATCTTTGATAGCCAACATATGGGCCCCAAGGCGTTCTAATTCCTTGGCTAGCTCAACGTAGTACTTAAGGTCATATTTTTGCCGTTGAGGATTGAGAATATCTCCCGTATAGCAAATCGCCGCTTCGCACAAAGCACCACTTTCAAGCACGGCATCCATGGCGATACGCATATTTTCGACCCAATTTAGGGCGTCGAATATGCGGAATATGTCTATCCCAGCCCCGGCGGCCTCGCGTACAAACATCTTTACAACGTTGTCGGGATAGTTTGTATAACCAACAGCATTACTGGCCCGTAGTAGCATTTGAAAGAGGATATTTGGAATCAACTCCCGCAAATGTTCCAGCCTTCCCCACGGGCTTTCTTTTAGGAATCGCATCGACGTATCAAAAGTTGCACCACCCCACATTTCGAGCGAGAACAATTCGGCGGCTCGCTGAGCATAAACAGGAGCAATTTGCACCATATCATAGGTTCGCAAACGCGTAGCCAGCAACGATTGATGTGCATCGCGCATCGTTGTATCGGTTAACAGCAGTGTTTTCTGCTCGCGAATCCAAGAAATAAATTTGGCAGGCCCCATTTCCTTCAGCAAATCGCGTGTGCCTTGTGGAAGCGGTACCGGGTGGGTAACAGGAACATGCGCAGGCTGGCGTCGCTTGGAAATGGGACGATTCTTGACAAGTTCGTTGCCATTGACGATCACGTTTGCCATGTATCGTAGTAGCCGCGTCGCACGATCTCGGCGTATCGGCATCTCAAATAGACCCGGAGTAGTATCAATCAGTCGGGTAGTCGCTTGTCCGGAGAGGAATTTTTCATTGCAGATCAACTGGATGAGAAATGGGATATTGGTTTTGACGCCACGAATCCGAAACTCTTGCAAGCAGCGTTCCATGCGGGCAGCCGATTCCCTCAGTGTTCGCCCGCGGGCTGTCACTTTGACCAGCATGGAATCATAGAAAGGGTTAACCACTGCGCCACTAAAGGCGCTACCTGCATCCAAACGAATTCCTAGCCCCCCGGCACTCCGATAATGCGTAATGCGGCCATAGTCGGGGCGAAATTGATTGGACGGATCTTCAGTTGTGACTCGGCATTGAATGGCAAAGCCCGTTGTGTGTACCTCTGATTGGGTTGGCAAGCCAACCAAGTCATCTCCCAATTGGTGTCCCATGGAGACCAGTATCTGGGCTCGCACCAGATCAATTCCGGTCACTTCCTCTGTTACCGTATGCTCAACTTGTATGCGTGGATTGACCTCGATGAAGTACACGCGATCCGCATCGGTATCATATAGGAACTCAACTGTTCCGGCCGCCCGATAACCTACTGCATTACCTAGAGCCAGAGAGTATCTATGCAAATCAGCCGCAATGGTGCGAGGGAGATTCGGAGCTGGAGCCAGCTCAACTACCTTCTGGTGACGCCGTTGAACTGAGCAATCCCTTTCAAACAGATGGATGAGGTTGCCGTGGCCGTCACCCAAGAGTTGAACTTCCAAATGCCGAGCATTTCGAACAAGTTTCTCAACGAACACTTCGTCACTACCGAAAGCGTTCAGAGATTCTCGCTGGGCACTTTCCAGCGATGAAGCCAATTGCTCAGGCGATTCCACGATCCGCATGCCTCGACCACCTCCACCCTTAGCGGCCTTTAGCATTACCGGATAGCCCATGCTGGCGGCAAGTTCTTGTGCGTCTCCGAGTCGATGAATTGCTTCTGGACTACCAGGCAAAACAGGTACACCTGCTTTGATCGCGATTTGTCTGGCGGCCACTTTGTCACCCAGCTTTTCTAAAGCATCAACGCTAGGGCCCACAAAGATGATTCCGGCAGCCTCCAAGGCCTTCGCAAAGCTTGGGTTTTCAGACAAAAAACCGTAACCGGGATGTACTGCGTCAATGTCGTAGCGCAGACAAAGTTCGACGATGCCTTCGATATCAAGATAAGAACGAATGGGTTCTCCCGGACGACCGATCTGATAGGCCTCGTCGGCTTTAAACCGATGAAGTGCGAAACGGTCCTCATGTGAATAGATGGCAACCGTTCGGATACCCAATTCATGTGCACTGCGAAATACTCGGGTTGCAATTTCGCTACGGTTGGCCGCCAACAACTTCTTAATTGGTCTCATTGACTATTTCTTTGTGGCATCCAGTTAGTGAACTTGTGACTCAAACGAATATGCTTCTCAAACCATCTAGGAGTAAAAAACTCGCCCAAGCAAATGGGCTAGGGCAAACTTATACGGCAGCATTGATCGATGTTGCAATTTACAGTCTTTCTGTTCCCTTGGCCGGAAAGGGAGCAACTCACCGTACAAATGCTTCTTCGCTGATAACTCATCGAATTGCCTTGCGCTGATGCAGCAATTCCAAGACGGCTACGACGCAATCGGCGATTGAAGTTGAGTTGGTATCTAATGTTAGATCCGCCTGGACAGGAACTTCGTATAGTGTGCCAGCGCCTGGCAATTGCGGTAACAGCCCCTCATCTGCTTTGGCATAATGCCCACGTGGATCTCGCGCTCGGCATACATCAAGTGGGGCATCGCAGTGCACAAGAAGAAATTTTTCTCGTCCGATTAAGTCAGCGGCACGCTCTCGCACTTCATTATTGGGGGCAATTAACGAAAGCAAACATATAAACCCATTCTCATTCAAAAGTCGTGCAAGATGTGAGGCCCGTCGAAGATTCTCACTACGTTCGTCCGCAGTATAGCCTAAGTCACGACTCAATCCCCGGCGTAATTCTTCACCATCCAACACAACTGAAAGCCGGCCAGCATCGAAAAGTGCACGCTCAACGCCGCGAGCGATCGAAGTTTTCCCTGCGCCGCTTAAGCCGGTTAATAGCAGCGTCAATGGGCGCTGACCCAAACGGGCTTGCCTCTCGTCCGGAGTCACCGCCCTGACACTTTGGCTCGTTTCCACACTACCAACTTCGGTGCTGGCGTCTAACTCCCAGGGCGCTGGTTTGCTCTTCTTTTCAGATTCTCTCGCCGTGATCATTCCCGCGCCAACGGTAATGTTGGAAATGCGATCGATGATGATGAAAGCACCCGTAGAACGATTGCGGCGATATGGGTCGTAGAAGATCGGTTGACTCAACGTAATTGTACAGCGTCCGATTTCGTTCAACTGCAAATCTGGGGATGGTGAGCGGTGTAAGGTATTCACGTCAACCTTATAACGTAAAGACTCGATTTGTCCGCTCGTGAGCAAAGTTGTGTGTTTAAACAGATAGGATTTACCCGGGACCATCGCTTCGGGGCTCATCCAAACTAACATCGCGTCAAAGTCATTGCTTACACGCGGAACGTTGCCAGGCCGTACGATCATATCTCCGCGGCTGCAATCCACTTCATCTTCTAGCGTCAATGTGACACTTTGAGGAGTAAACGCTTCGTCCAGCTCACCGTCCATAGTCACGATGCGTTTAATGCGGCTAGTACGGCGATTTGGCAGTACCATAATCTCGTCGCCCTGACGAATGATGCCCGAGGCGACGGTTCCGCAGAATCCGCGAAAATCCAAGTTGGGGCGATTTACAAATTGCACTGGAAAGCGAAAGTCTTCGAAATTCCGATCCGAGCCGATGTAGACTGTTTCGAGCAAGTTCATAAGCGTACTGCCACGATACCAACGCATGTTGGCACTCGGCTCAACAACGTTATCGCCGTTGAGGGCTGAGATCGGGATGAAATGTAAATCGGGCAATTCCAAGCGGCGAGAAAAGTCTTGATATGCATTGCAAATCTCTTCGAATCGCTGCTCGCTGAAATCAACCAGATCCATTTTGTTGACTGTCACGACAACGTGCCGAATGCCTAGCAAGGAGACTATAAAGCTGTGTCGTTTCGTTTGCGTCATTACGCCGTGGCGCGCATCGATCAAAATAATTGCCAGGTCGGCCGTAGATGCACCGGTGGCCATGTTGCGAGTGTATTGCTCATGCCCAGGTGTATCGGCAATGATGAATTTGCGTTTCGCAGTCGAAAAATAGCGATACGCTACATCAATCGTTATCCCCTGTTCGCGTTCTGCTTTGAGGCCATCAGTGACGAGTGCCGGATCGAATTTGCCCCCAGTGGTCCCGTGAGTTACTGATTCGCTCTCCAGTTGGGCCAACTGGTCCTCGTAGAGCATTTTCGAATCGAACAATAGCCGACCTATCAGAGTGCTCTTACCATCGTCCACGCTGCCACAAGTGATAAAACGCAACAACTCCTTGCGCTCATGCTGGGCAAGATAGGCTTCAATATCAGTGGCAATTAGATCGCTTTGATGGCTCATGAGTGGATCGTACGAAAGGAGTGCAAGGTTGCCGGGGACGGATTATCGCTGCCGAGGAGAAATCGTTAAGTCGAAGCTAGAAGTAGCCTTGTTTTTTCTTTTCTTCCATACCTGCGCCGCCTGCATCTCGATCGATGACTCGGCCTTGCCTCTCACTAGTGCGTGCCAACAACATTTCCTGAATAATCTCAGGCAAAGTTTGTGCATTTGACTCCACAGCGCCGGTCAGAGGATAGCAACCCAAGGTTCTGAATCGTACACGTTTCATTTTCACCTCTTCCCCAGGTCGCAGTTTCAATCGCTCGTCATCTTGCATTATCAACGTGCCATCACGCTCCACAACTGGTCGAAGGTCCGAGAAATAAAGGGGAACTATTGGTATCTTTTCTAGGTGGATGTACTGCCAAACATCTAATTCCGTCCAATTGCTCAACGGAAACACGCGAATGCTTTCGCCTGAATTGACTCTTGAGTTGTACAGGTTCCACAGCTCAGGGCGTTGATTCTTGGGATCCCAACGATGGAATTTGTCACGAAAAGAAAACACTCGCTCTTTGGCTCGCGATTTTTCCTCATCGCGACGAGCACCACCGAAGGCTGCATCGAAGCCATATTTGTTCAGTGCCTGTTTCAATGCATCGGTCTTCATGACCTCGGTGTGTTTCTCGCTGTTTTCTGCCGGATCGATCCCCAGTTTTCGCCCCTCCTCGTTGATGTGAACGATTAGGTTCAAGCCTAGCTGCTGGCGGACGTATTCCTCCCGCATCTTAATCATGTCCCGAAACTTCCAGGTCGTGTCGACATGCATAAACGGGAATGGAGGGCGGTCAGGATAGAACGCCTTGAGTGCTAGATGAGTCATTACAGCCGAATCCTTACCGATCGAATAAAGCATCACCGGTTTGGTAAACTCAGCAGCAACCTCACGAATGATGTGGATGCTTTCAGCTTCAAGCAGCTTTAGGTGAGTGAGTGAATATGCAGACATATGGTGGTCTATAGGATTCTTAGAATTCGAGTCTCAGCCTGGATTCTTAAGGTGGATTATGGCAAACAAGTTGGAGCTTTCCCAGCATTATTGGAATCTCTCCCTGAGTAGAGATTGTTTGTTACAGGACCAATAGCGCCAAGATGACCTGACCGGAAGCTAGATCGAATCCAACCGTTTCCGCGCAGGCAGACATCGTTGCAGGCCCCCGGGCGAGGAGCACAGATCCTAATGAGTTACGCGGCGTAACTGAAGGATAACCGACTCATTCGGTGTTCCTGGCATCAAGTAGCTATCGACTTTCCTAAGCTCTATGTTGTGCAGCAATCCACGGTGGCGAGCCTCACCACGCTCTTCGACCCATTTAGGCCCTTTAATCGCAAGCAAGCGATCAAGTCCATGCCAACAATCCTGTAGCCAATTGAGTTGTTGTGTCAGACTTCCCACTGCCCGTGAAACGAGGCTGTGAAACCGTAAATCCTCAAGAACGTCTTGAGCGCGGCAATGATGGACCACAACGGGCAATTTCAGCGTTTTGACAATATTTTCCAGCACTCGCGACTTTTTGGCGACGCTGTCACAAACTTGAACTGCCAGGTCAGGCCGAAGAATGGCCACAACAATGCCGGGGACCCCTCCTCCTGAACCCATGTCGAGGACGTCTTCCTGCTCGGCTAGGTGACGTACCAATTGGTAAGCATCTAGCAAATCGCGCCTTGCAAACAGGTCGTAAGTCGTATGCCGTGTCAGGTTTATCTTGCTATTCCAGTCCCATAGAAGATGCAAATACGACTCCAGCTGCTTCAATTGTTGGGCGGTCAATTCGATGGCCAAGCCCTGGAGCGCAGATTCAAGGCTGTCGGATTCGGGATGTGGTGCAGGGCTCTCTGTGGGCGTCATCTAGACGTTGGCTTTCTGATAGCGGCGGTTCAGGCTATGACCGATGGGCCAAGGATCAAAAGGAATTTTCGTGAGAAACTGGGATCGCGCCCCGATAACACGAATTACGCTCCATCGTCGGGACAATTCAGGATTTTCAGTATGAGTTCCGTGTCGGAAAGATCGTCAAAAATAAAATGAGGCCCTTGGGCGGCGAGCTCCCTTCGATGGCCACCTCCGGTGCAAACAGCAATCGAACGAACCCCCATCATCTGAGCGAGGCGTATGTCATCGATCGTGTCGCCAATGACGATCACTCGATCTGCACTTGGCTTGAGACCTAGGGTGCTCGACGCTTTTTCAAGGGCCAGTGGAGCCAAGTCAAGGCGGTCCGGGCTGGCGTCGCCAAAGACACCGAATTCGAAAAAATCCCAAAGTACATGTGCTTGTAGTTTTAGCTTGGCAGCAGGAGGAATGTTACCTGTGAGCAAACCAAGTCGACAGTGGGGGGAATCCGTTAGTTTTTGGAGCAACTCCAATACTCCAGGCAAGATCCGCCCAGAGTCGTAAGCAAGCTCCCGAGGCAAGCAACGCAGATACTCGGCCTCGAGAAGGGCTCGACTTTCAGTTGACCAGGACACCTGGTTGATCCTACAAAGGTCCTGAAAAATCCCACAGTCCGTTCTTCCATGAAGGGGGATGCACTGTGGAGAGGTTAGCCCAAAGACGTTTTTTAAAGCGGACATCAACGCCCTTCTTCCCGCACCGGCAGAATCGACCAGGGTACCGTCAATATCAAACCATAGCACCCATTGTGAGCCAAGAAATGTATCCAAGGAATCTGTTGATAAATGCATAATGGAAAGATAACTTGCAAAGCCGAAGCAATTCAGCGGTAAACCTAGTTGATTTGGGGTGGTCTTTTTCAGTTGGGGAAAATGCGAATTCAAGAATTGGAGCCATTGAACCGACAAACTGCATTTATTTCCAGTGCTTTTGAGTAGCTAGCATTCCACTTCAGGGCTTTGGAAATTCGCCTTGCGAGAACTCCCTAGGTCGATACACTATTGCCTTCCTATCGAGGGCGTTTGGCCAGCGTAGCTCAGTTGGTAGAGCTGCTGATTTGTAATCAGCCGGTCGGGGGTTCGAGTCCCTCCGCTGGCTCTTTCGTTGGAGGTAGGGGATAATTTTCGGGAGGTTGCCCGAGTGGTTAAAGGGGACGGACTGTAAATCCGTTGCTTCGGCTTCGTAGGTTCGAATCCTACACCTCCCATTGGCGAACCTTTGTCAAATTGGCAAACTGTAGCAATTGTGACCTGATTGATGCTTACTTGGTCGGTGCTAGCCGGCAGGGTAAGCGGCCGAACGGGCCCACGGTTGCCTCGGGGCTTAGCTGTATTTCGCGATCTGTGAACGCAGGTGCGATTCGCAGATAACGAAAACGCGGGTGTAGCTCAATGGTAGAGCAGCAGCCTTCCAAGCTGAATACGAGGGTTCGATTCCCTTCACCCGCTTTCCCAGTTCAGGGATCGAGGCTGCTGTAGCTCAGTTGGTAGAGCACTTCCTTGGTAAGGAAGAGGTCATGGGTTCAAGTCCCATCAGCAGCTCTTGCTCAACTGGCCGTGCTTTGAAGCGCGGTCCACCTTGAGTAGAGGTGCCGACTGGTATGTTTTTTCTCGGTAGCGGACGAGCAGTTGAGCTCGCGCATAGTCAATTTATTTCGTTGTTTAGGTGTAACGAACAATGGCCAAAGAGCAGTTCAATCGTACAAAGCCGCACTGCAACGTCGGCACCATCGGTCACATTGACCACGGCAAAACCACCACCACAGGCGCATTGCTTGCTGTTCAAGCAGCCAAGGGGATGGCTCAGGCCAAGGCCTACTCGGACATCGCCAAGGGCGGAACGGTTCGGGATGCAACTAAAACAGTTACGATTGCCGTTTCACACGTTGAGTACGAGACTGCGAATCGGCATTATGCTCACATCGATTGCCCAGGGCACGCGGACTTTATCAAAAACATGATCACCGGCGCCGCCCAAATGGACGGCGCGATTCTGGTTGTGAGTGCTGCCGATGGCCCAATGCCTCAAACTAAAGAGCACGTCTTGTTGGCTCGACAAGTGGATGTACCTGCGATCGTAGTATTCTTGAATAAATGCGATCTGGTGGATGATCCCGAGTTATTGGAGCTAGTGGAGTTAGAAATTCGCGAGCTGCTGAGCAAGTATGACTTCCCGGGGGATGATATTCCGATCGTCCGAGGAAACGCATTAGCAGCTTACAACACTCCAGCTGATCCTGAGGCAAGCAAGTGCATATCCGAATTGTTGGATGCGGTTGATAGCTATATTCCGCAACCTACTCGGGAAGAAGACAAGCCGTTTTTGATGGCGATCGAAGACGTGTTCTCCATCGAAGGCCGCGGCACTGTGGCCACCGGTCGAGTTGAGCGCGGTATGGTTAAGGTGGGTGAAGAAGTTGAGATCATTGGTCTCAAGGATTTGCCAACCAAAACAACTGTCACGGGCGTGGAAATGTTCCGCAAGGAAATGAGCGAAGGCCGCGCCGGAGACAATGTGGGTTGTTTGCTACGAGGCATGAAGCGAGACGACATCGAGCGAGGCCAAGTTTTGGCGAAGCCAGGTTCGATTACTCCGCATAAGAAATTTGAAGCCGAAATCTATTGCTTGAGCAAAGATGAAGGCGGTCGCCACACCCCATTCTTCAGCGGCTATCGTCCACAGTTTTACTTCCGTACGACTGACGTGACTGGCTCTGCGAAGTTAGTTGGTGCCGAAATGTGCATGCCCGGCGACAATGTCAAGATTGAAGTCGAGTTGCAAAAGAAGATTGCGATGGATGATGGTGTGCGTTTTGCGATTCGCGAAGGCGGCAAGACGGTTGGCTCTGGTGTAGTCACCAAAATCCTTGAGTAGTTTTAAGATTGTTTGCTGGAAGCGGCTTCGGTAGTGTCCGAACGCCGCTCAGTTTCAAACTACATGGCCCAAAGAAGTGCCCTTGCAAACCGGTGCCGTCCCCTTGGCGGAGCGGTCCGGGTAGGTAGAATCGATTCCAAATGATTCTAATCGTAGGCCGATAAGCGACGGGCTAGGGCCTGTGGGGAGTCACATCGGAGGGGTGTAGTTCAATTGGCAGAGCACCGGTTTCCAAAACCGGCTGTTGGGGGTTCGAGTCCCTCCGCCCCTGCTTTTTTGTTTGCATAGGTGACTGAGTTGCTCCGCCAGTCGGGGTAATCCGAGTCGGTTCGTTGGAATCTGTTTTTTGCGTAGATTGCGATTTCCAGTGGTTCGTGAATTGAGCAGTAATAACTGATGGCAAGCAAAGATTCAGCCATAGGGTCGCAACCGTTTTTACAGGAGCTATTCCGCTCGGCACTGTATAAGCCCCGGCAGGGCCGGATGGTGCGTCAGGTTACCGCAATTGTCGTGTGGGCGGTTGCTGGCGTTGGCGCCTGGCGGATGCATGAGCTGTTTTTGATCAGCAAGCCTGGAGGGGCGCTGGGATATTTGATTGCGGTTGCCGTGGCTGGCGTAGGAGTCTGGCTGGGATACCGTTTAGTCAACTGGCCCAAGTTTGCCGATTTTTTGATTTCGGTTGAAGCGGAACTGAACAAAGTTTCCTGGCCAACGAAACGCGAATTAATTCGTGCTTCGATGGTCGTGATTTTTACGATATTGTTTTTGTCGATTTTGTTGTTTCTGTTTGATTTTGTTTGGAAGTTTCTGTTTTCGGCGATCGGTATCGCTTAGAGCAGAAGTCTCGAAAACGGGCTTTGCCCGGACTTTATCAATTGTCTTCCTAACCAGGAGATGACGGTACTCTAGCGGTTCGATAGACCGCGGAGTTCACGGTCGCTTGTACTGGCGCGGGGTGTTTAGGTGAGTGAAAACAAGCAAGTTTCAACGACCGGTGAAACCAGTCATGGTATGGACTGGTATATCATCAAGGTTGCTTTCAATCGCGAGGATAGCATTCGCGATTCGCTATGGAAGCGTATTAAGCTTGCAGGCATGGAGGAATTCTTTGGTGAGATTTTAGTTCCCACCGAGGATGTTGTTACATTTACTCGCAATGGCACTCGTCGTGTTGTAAAGCGGAAGCTCTATCCAGGCTACTTGATGGCATACATGACCATCAATGATGACACCTGGTTCTTGGTTAGGGAAACTCCCGGCGTTGGTGACTTCACCGGCTCGGGAGGCAAGCCGACGCCGATGGATCCTCACGATGTTGAGAAGATCGTCAAGACGGTTGAACCTGACGATGAAGATGGTGACAAACCTCTCAAAACTGCTATTCCCTATCGCCCAGGCGATCGAGTGCGGGTCAAAGAGGGGAATTTTCAGAACCTGGAAGGTGAAGTGGAAAAGGTCGACGAGGCCAATGGTCATATAACAGTGATCATTAGTATTTTCGGTCGCAGTACGCCTGTGGAATTAAGCCACTGGCAGGTCGAATCTCTCTAGCGATTTGGTTTTTAGTGAATGCCCTTTTCGGTTTATCGATCTAGTGGCTTATTACTGACGCCTTCGGTTGAGTTTTTCGTACCAGCAATTGCAATTTGCAATCCCTGAATGAGTATCGATTGAGACAGGTTGCAAATTTGCCAAACATTCGAAAGTACTTTTGTCAGCCGATGGATGGTGAGTGCAGCAGCTTTGGTTGCTGACAGAAACCAGTTGGCCGATTTTACCAATTGCGATAAGCCGAGTATTTACAAGCCAGATTAGTACGCAACTTTTGCATGCGAGCAAACGTTCGCTGTGAAGGTCCCGAGTAGCAATTTCTCTTGTTGGGGATTGGGCTACAAGGTGCGAGATAAATTGTCGGAGAAGTTAGAGCATGGCGAAACAAGTAGTGGGTCAAGCCAAATTTCAGGTTCCTGGAGGGGCGGCTACGCCGGCTCCGCCAGTTGGTACCTCCTTGGGTAAATTTGGTATTAACCTGGGTCAGTTTGTGTCACAGTTCAACGAGCGGACTCGAGAATACAATGGGACGCCGATACCAGTCGTCGTTACTGTATATTCCGATCGTACGTTCGAATTTATTACCAAAAGTCCACCCGCCGCAGCCTTGCTGAAGCAGGCCGCTGGAATAGCAAGTGGCTCTGGTCAGCCAAACAAAAAGAAGGTCGGCAAAGTAACTCGAGCTCAAATCGAGGACATTTGCCAAAAGAAAATGGCGGACCTAAATGCCCGAGACCTTGAGCATGCTGTGCGCATGATTGAGGGGACCGCTCGAAGCATGGGCCTAGTGGTAGAAGGATAAGCAGATATGCCAAAAACAACAAAAGCAATGAAAGCCATGCTGGGCAAGACTCCGAAATCCAAAGATCCACTGCCGCTTGCGCAGGCGATCGAGATTCTGAAAAGCTTTCCCGCGCGCAAGTTTGATCAAAGCGTTGAAGTCCATATGCACTTAGGGATCGACCCTGCACAAGCGGATCAGTTGGTGCGAGGTTCCGTTGTTCTACCGCACGGGATTGGCAAGGTGCAGCGAATTGCAGTATTTGCCAAGGGAGATTTGGCTACCGTAGCTCAAGAAGCTGGTGCAGATTTTGTTGGGCAAGAAGATTTAGCCAAACGAATCAAAGAGGGTTGGACTGACTTTGATGTTTGCATTGCATCTCCCGACATGATGGGCGTTGTCGGCCCGTTGGGGAAAGTGCTTGGACCACGTGGTTTGATGCCTGCACCCCGGGCAGGGACGGTTACCATGGATGTGGCCAAGGTTGTGAAAGAATACAAGGCTGGCAAGGTTGAATTTCGCAATGATAAAGGTGCAAACATTCATGCGATAGTCGGCAAGCTGAGCTTTGATCCTCAAAAGTTGGTTGAGAATATCGAGGCTTTTATCGCCTACGTGAATAGTTTGAAGCCCAATGCGGTACGAGGAACGTACGTGAAGAGCATTGCGGTTTGCGCGACGATGTCACCGAGCGTCCGCGTAGCTGCATAGTGCATTGGTTGAGGCCTTCGTTTTTGTAAGCAGATGAATCATGAGCAAATACGTTAAGAATCTCATTGCGAGAGATATCAGTAATCGCCTGGAAGGTGTACAGGATGCCATTCTGGTCAATGTGATCGGAATGGATTCTGCATCCTCCTATTCCATTCGCAAGCGTTTACGCGATAGTGGCATTCAGATGCTAACCGTCAAGCGTTCGCTGGCTGCACGGGCGACAGCAGATTCGACCCTCAGACCAATGTTTGACGGGCAAGCTGGATCTGTTTCCGTTGTGTGGGGCTGCGAGGACTTTGTTAGCCTTGCTAAGGCGATCGTGGAAATTGGCAAATCTCCTGAGTTCGCAAAATTCGAGCTCAAGGGTGGTGTAATGGACGGGGACGGCTTGACGGGAGAGCAAGTCGCTGCGGTCAGTAAATGGCCCAACCGTCAGGAACAGATTTCTATTTTGGTTGGTCAAATCCTGAACCCAGGGGCTACTTTGTCTGGTCAATTCAAGGGTGCTGGTTCGAAGCTGGCAGGACAACTGAAGACGATGATTGAGAAGAAGGAGGGTGAGGCATAGGTTATAGTCGATTCGCCTGGTGACTCACCATAGGCTGTCAGTTTACAGGTTATTGGCGTGGCCTCGTGCGGAATGAATCCACTCTCCGTGGGCTGGAAGCGCTGAACCACTTTTTAGCTACTTCATATTTACGAAACAAACTTTTTACTTTTGCATTTAGGGGTGTGACGAGAAATGTCCGAAACCACTTACGCAGACGATATCAGAAACTTGGGCGACCAAATCGTTGGATTGACTTTGAAGCAAGCCAAAGAATTGAGCGATTATCTTAAGGACGAGCATGGCATCGAGCCAGCAGCTGGTGGCGCGGTTGTGATGGCCGCTCCGGCTGACAGTGGGCCAGCAGCGGCTGTTGAGCAAACTGAATTCGACGTTGTAATGACTTCATTCGGTGACGCGAAGCTGAATGTAGTGAAGATCGTCAAGAATATCACGGGTGCTTCTTTGATGGACGCCAAGAAATTGGTTGAAGGCGTACCCGCTAAAATCAAGGAAGCGGTATCTAAGGAAGAAGCCGAAAAGGTCAAGAAGGAACTCGAAGAGGCTGGCGCTACTGTCGAGCTCAAGTAAGTTGTCTGCATCCCCGCTCTTTGCGGAGCACCTTTGGGAGAATCTCAAGCGTGCTTCAATTAGATTGGGTTCCCAGATTGTTGTGTTATTGCCAATTGCGCGAACAAACATTCGGATTTGCATGCAGTGAACATTCGGACATGATTAGGGTTCCAAGCCATCATTAGCTTGGTGGCTGAATCCTATCGGCCGAAACAGTTTCGAAAGGCAAGTCATAGATTGTTTGTTGTATGAGACTAGGTGACAGGCTTTGTTCAGGGCTTTTCCTATAAGCAATGGACATTTCTGCGTCGGCGTTTCCCTTTCGACCTAGCTCCATCCATAAGTGGGGCTGTGTTTATAGGGATTCTGCGGGGGAGTAAAGCCCAGAAGGTAGTTTCCTCTGAACCGACTGCGCATCCTTGCCGAGTATTTTGGTTGGTTGTGACCTTCGAGCGGCATGGGCAATAACCCTAATGGACGCGTCCTAAGCGTGTTTCGAATGTCTTTCGATATGGCGATCTGGGATTACAGACGTACTTTGAGTCACGTTCCTGGAGATGGTTCTTGCTAGCAAATACGGCAAGTGGCTTTTACTGGGTTCGTATTTTGTTGGCAATAACCCATTCCCTGTCAAACTTGGTTTGCGAGAATTTGGCAGGTGGGATATATTTACGCCTCGAATGACGGCCTGCTCCCTTTCCATTCAGCGACTTTCTAATTTCCATGCACGTTTAGCATGGAGTCTCGTTCGACGTGCGCGCCGATATTGGCACGCTCCATATTACTGCCCGGAACTTACCTACGGCTGTGTTAATTCTCTGTTTAGCAGTGAATCCCTTTAGGAGAACTTTTCGTCAATGGCTACTTCTTCGCAGCGACGATTGAATCCCAACAATATTCGACGGTTTGGCTCGGGGCTCGATGCTCTGGAGATTCCGAACTTGACGGAACTTCAAACTAAGAGCTACGAGCTGTTCTTACAGGAGGACGCTCCTACCGATAAACGCAAGAACATGGGTCTGGAGGCTGTGTTCAGCGAGATTTTTCCGGTCGAAAGTTACGATAAGTCGGTTCAACTTGAATATCTTCGGTATGAGCTCGGCAAGCCCCGATACATGCCATCTGAATGCCGCCAACTACGATTAACTTATGGTAAGCCACTGAAAGTCTGGCTGCGATTGAATCGCGAGCAGCCGATTGAGGAAGAAGTGTATTTGGGTGATATTCCCATCATGATGGGTGGCGGCGAATTCATCATCAACGGGGCTGAACGGGTTGTCGTAAGTCAGTTACACCGTTCTCCTGGCGTCGACTTTGTCGAAGAGTTGGAAGGTACGAGTGATCGTAAGTTACCAAGTTGTCGTGTTATTCCGGAACGTGGAAGTTGGATCGAGATCAATGTTACGAAGAAGGACAGCCTGAGTGTTCGAATTGATCAGAGCGGTAAGTTCTCCGTCATGACATTGTTGCGGGCCATGAGCCCAAAAATGAGCAGCGATGCTGAGTTACTGCGTGCGTTTTATGAGACAAAGGCCGAAAAAGTTGTTGATGGTCGAAGTGCGGCTAAGCTGGAAGGTAAAGTCGTAGTGGACGATGTCGTTTACCCGAGTTCTTCAGATCGGGCAGGCGAAATCATTTTGGAAGCCGGCCAAAAGATTAGCAAGAACATTGCTGAAACTATCTGCACTTCAGGCTTGGAAGAGCTAGAAGTCATGGAGGCGCCCAAAGTCCCGTTGATCGTCAACTCTTTGTCCGAGGACAACACCAGCAGCCACGAGGAAGCCTTGCTGAGGATTTATCAGCGCTTGCGGCCTGGGAATCCGCCACAGCTAGAAAAGGCGCGGACGCTGTTTCACGAGAAGTTCTTCGACGTGAACCGTTATCGATTAGGCCGTGTCGGGCGCTTTCGATTGAATCGAAAGCTGGGAATTGAGGTCGACGAAGCCGAGATGACCCTACGACCGGAAGATTTGATCGCCTCGATTCGATACATGATCGATCTTTTTGATCCCGATTCACCTGCGCAATTCGATGACATTGACCATTTAGGCAATCGTCGCCTACGCACGATTGACGAATTGGCTAGCGAAGAATTGCGAAAAGGATTTTTGAAATTGCGTCGTACCGTTCAGGAGCGAATGAGCCAGAAAGAAGCCGACGAGATGTCGCCTCGCAGTCTGGTAAATCCCAAGAGCATCAGTGCGGCCATCGAATATTTCTTCGGTCGAGGTGAGCTTTCGCAAGTCGTTGACCAAACGAATCCCTTGAGCCAACTGACCCACGAACGTCGGCTGTCAGCTCTGGGACCTGGGGGGCTCAACCGTAAGCGGGCGGGTTTTGAAGTGCGGGACGTCCACATTTCGCACTATGGTCGGATTTGCCCAATTGAGACTCCTGAAGGAACGAACATTGGTCTGATCAGTTCGCTTGCGATCTATGCTGGAGTTGATGACTATGGATTCCTGGTAACGCCTTATCGGAAAATTCAAGCTGGGAAGCTCAGCGACGAAGTGGTATGGCTGCGAGCCGACCAAGAGGCTGACAGTTACATTTGTCCGGCGGATACTGAGGTCAAAGAGGGTGCACTAGTTGCTGGGCCCAATATGATTGCTCGGTACCGTGCCGATTTTCAGATCGTCATGCCTGAGGAAGTTGAGTACATGGACATTGCCCCAAGTCAGATGGTTGGGGTCTCGGCTGGACTGATTCCGTTCCTCGAGCATGACGACGCCAACCGTGCGTTGATGGGTTCGAACATGCAGCGTCAGGCTGTGCCATTGTTGGTTACCGAGCCACCGATTGTAGGGACTGGCTTGGAAAAGGAAGTTGCCAAGAATAGTGCCATGGTTGTGCGTGCCCGTCGTTCTGGAAAAATCACTTTTGTGGATGCTACTCGCATCGAAATTGGGTCAGACATTTATCATCTGCAAAAGTACCAAGGGCTAAATGAACGCACTTGTTTGAATCAGAAGCCGATTGTGGGACTTGGAGATAAAGTCGAGAAGGGACAGATTATCGCCGATGGCGCAGCCACGTTTAATGGTGAACTGGCGTTGGGACGCAATGTACTTGTCGGATTCATGTCGTTCGACGGTTACAACTACGAAGACGCGATCATTATTAGTGAGGAACTGGTAAGAGCGGATACCTACACCTCGATTCATATTGAGGATTTCGACGTAGAGATTCGGGAAACCAAACTTGGTCGTGAGGAGTTCACTCGAGATATTCCGAATGTTTCCGAAAAGGCGTTGCGCAATCTTGATGACAGCGGGATCGTTCGGGTTGGTACCTATGTTCGCCCTGGGGATATTCTCGTCGGTAAAGTCTCGCCTAAGAGCAAGACTGAATTGACGCCCGAGGAAAAGCTTCTGCATGCCATCTTTGGTCGTGCGGGTGAGGACGTTAAGAATGATTCTTTGGAAGTTCCATCTGGAATCGAAGGCATCGTTATTGACACGCAGAAGTTTAGTCGTCGGATGAGTTTAACCGACGATGAACGAAAGATCTTTGATCGAGATCTCAAGGAATGCGAGAGTGCAGGTAATGCGGAAATCTCTGCAGCTTTCACCACGTTCGTAGAAGAAGTAGAGAAGGTAATCGGTAGTAAATTGACGGACGATGACGGAACACCGTTGGCCGGCCAACAGGATCCTAAGTTCGTTGCAGAAAATGCTCAGACATTCAACCTTTCGCGATTGTTGAACAAGTTGGATGAAAGTTTCCACTCGGATGTTCGCAAGGTTCACAAGCAATTTTGGCCGCAAGTTGAGGATGCGATCGATGTGCGTGACCGTAAGCTCAATAGCATGAAGCGAGGCGACGAGCTGCGCAGCGGTGTATTGCAAATCGTAAAGGTTTATATAGCGACCAAGCGGACGATTAGCGTCGGCGATAAGATGGCTGGTCGTCACGGAAACAAGGGGGTCATTTCTAAGGTGCTGCCAATCGAGGATATGCCGCACTTGCCAGACGGTACACCATTACAGATTCTGCTTAATCCTCTGGGCGTACCAAGCCGAATGAATGTCGGACAGATTCTGGAGACCCACTTGGGTTGGGCGAGTGCGAAGCTGGGCTTTCAGTCGATCACGCCAGTTTTTGATGGCGCAACAGAAGATGACATCAATGACTGCTTAGGTGAAGCTGGCTTGCCGCGTCATGGCAAAATTCGGCTGATCGACGGTCGAACTGGCGAGCCAATGCAACAAGAAACCACGGTTGGCTACATCTACATGCTCAAGTTGCATCACTTGGTTGATGACAAGGTGCATGCTCGCAGCACCGGTCCGTACTCGCTAATCACGCAGCAACCGTTGGGTGGCAAAGCCAGATTTGGAGGCCAGCGGTTCGGAGAAATGGAAGTCTGGGCACTCGAAGCGTATGGAGCGGCTTACATCCTGCAGGAATTATTGACCGTGAAAAGCGATGACGTCGAAGGACGTACCAAGATATATGAGTCGATGGTAAAAGGCGAAAATACGTTGGAGGCTGGAACTCCAGCTAGCTTTGACGTACTGACGAACGAAATACGTGGTTTAGGCCTCAATATGCGGCTCGAAAAACGCAAACTTTAGGTCAACCTAGCTCCACACACAGGCGCGGTCCCTGCAACCAACATTCGATTATTGTTTCCACTATCCTCGAGCTGTAGCGGTTGATTCTGCAGCAGTTCAATAGAACACTCCCAGGCATTTTCACTAAACATTTGTGCCCGCAAACTCCGCTGGATGGCGGAGCGTGCGAGCTTAGGAGCAGCGGTTCATGTCGACAGCTGAAACCAGTTACGATCGAGTTAACGATTTCACATCAGTCAAGATTAGCCTAGCCCGCCCTCAGGATATTCGCAGTTGGTCTTTTGGTGAAGTTAAGAAACCCGAAACCATCAACTATAGAACATACCGGCCGGAAAAAGACGGACTGTTCTGCGAGCGCATTTTCGGACCTGAAAAGGACTGGGAATGTGCTTGCGGTAAGTACCGGGGTATGAAATATAAAGGCATGATCTGCGATCGATGCGGGGTAAAAGTTACCCACTCACGTGTTCGCCGGAAGCGCATGGGACATATTGAACTGGCTGCGCCGATTGTTCACATCTGGTTCTTTAAGGCTATGCCCAGCCGTTTGGGCGCTTTGTTGGATATGAAAACATCCAGCCTGGAAAAGGTAATTTATTTTCAGGATTATGTGGTTCTCGACCCGAAGCAAACGGAATTACAACCGCTGCAACTGCTGAGTGAGGGCGAGTATCGTGAAGCTCGAGCGCAGTATGGTGACGGGTCTTTTGAAGCCGAAATGGGGGCAGAAGCAATCCGCAAATTGCTTACCGGCTTGGACCTGGCCACGCTTGGAACTGAATTGCGAAAGGACCTAGCAGAGACTAATAGTAAGCAAAAGAAGAAGGATCTGATCAATCGGCTTAAGTTGGTCGAGTCGATCCGGGACAGCGACAACCGTCCCGAGTGGATGGTGTTGGATGTTATTCCAGTAATTCCGCCGGATTTGCGTCCCTTGGTATTGCTTGACAGCGGGAATTTCGCGACCAGCGATCTCAATGATTTGTATCGGCGTATCATCAATCGCAATAACCGCCTGCGCAAGCTGGTCGATTTGAATGCGCCCGAAGTTATCATTCGCAACGAGAAGCGAATGTTGCAACAATCGGTAGATGCACTTTTTGACAACAATCGTTGCAAGCGTCCTGTCTTGGGTAGCAGCAACCGGCCACTCAAGTCATTGACCGATATGATTAAGGGTAAGCAAGGTCGATTCCGTGAAAACCTGTTGGGTAAACGAGTCGATTATTCTGCCCGTAGTGTGATCGTGGTTGGCCCACGTTTGAGATTGCATCAGTGTGGACTGCCTAAGAAGATTGCCTTGGAGCTGTACCAACCTTTCATCATTCGCAAGCTAAAGGATTTGGGGCACGCTGACACGATTAAGTCAGCGAAGAAGATGCTGGAACGCAAGGATGAGGAAGTTTGGGATATTCTTGAGCAAGTTATCCGCAATCACCCGGTTTTGCTTAATCGTGCGCCGACGCTTCACCGCATGGGAATTCAGGCCTTTGAACCTAATTTGGTTGAGGGAAATGCGATCCATTTGCACCCTCTTGTCTGCAAGGGATTCAATGCAGATTTTGATGGTGACCAGATGGCTGTTCACTTACCACTTTCATTGGAAGCACAGGTTGAAGCTCATACTCTGATGATGAGCACTCACAACATCTTTGCTCCCAGCAACGGTCGGCCAATTATGAGCCCATCTCAGGATACGGTGATGGGTTGCTACTTTATTACGCTTGAGAAGAATTCCATGAAGGGTGAAGGAATGACCTTCGCCAGTTTTGAAGAGGCTGATTTGGCATTTAATCAAGGCGTCATTCATCTTCAAGCCAAGATCAAAGTGCGATTGCCTCGCTACCGAAGACTTAAAACTGAAGATGCCTCCGCCAAATTCGGAGCCATTATCGAGACGACTTATGGTCGAGTGGCTTTCAATATGATGTTGCCCGATGGCATGGACTTTTACAACTTTGCCATGCGAGGCAGCGACTTGGCAGCTGTAATAAGTGACTGTTACCAACGCTTGGGACGCCGTGCTACCATCAATCTGTTGGATGATATGAACCAATTGGGTTTCCGTGAATCTACGCGAAGTGGTCTGTCATTCGGGACGGACGACTTGGTTACTCCGGATTCAAAACAACAGTTCATTTCCGAGGCCGAGAAGGAAGTAATGAAGTTTAAGAAGCGTCATGATCGAGGGTTGATAACGCAGACCGAGCGTTACAACCAAGTTCTTGACTTGTGGACGCATGCGCGGGAAAAGATCACTAAAGACATGATGCAGGCTATGGAACACGATGATCACTTAGGTGATTGGTATGTCAATCCTGTATTTTTGATGGCACACTCCGGTGCTCGGGGTGGTATTGAGCAAATTCGCCAGTTAGCCGGCATGCGGGGTCTGATGGCCAAACCGACAGGGGAAATTATCGAAACGCCTATCAAAGCCAATTTCCGCGAAGGACTTTCGGTGCTGGAGTACTTCTCAAGCACGCACGGTGCGCGCAAAGGCTTGGCGGATACAGCGCTGAAAACCGCTGACTCTGGGTATTTGACTCGTAAATTGGCAGACGTGGCCCAAAACGTTGTGGTTACGATGCACGATTGCGGAACGACCCAGGGAATTACCAAGGGGGTGGTTTATCGTGGTGAAAAAGTGGAAGTACGTCTGGTAGAAGCTATTACTGGACGAGTCTCTCGGCATAACATCGTGAACCCAGTCACAGATGAAGTAATCGTGCAAGAGAATCAGATGATCACGCGCGATATCGCTCGCAAGATCGAAGAGATGGGGTTGGAGAAAATCCAAGTTCGAAGTCCCATGACCTGCGATGCTTCACTCGGCGTTTGTCGTTGCTGCTATGGGATGGACATGTCAACCGGTGGTCTTGTGGAAGAAGGCATGGCAGTGGGCATTATCGCTGCACAGTCGATCGGTGAACCTGGTACTCAGTTGACAATGCGTACCTTCCACATCGGTGGTGCAGTGAACCGTAGCGTAGAAGAAAGTGAGATCAAAACGAAGAGGGGTGGTATCGTCAAATTCGCAAAAATGCGGAGCGTACATAATGAGGAAGGCGCTGAAATTGTACTCACCCGAAATAGCGAAGTGATCGTACTGGATAACAAGGGACGCGAGCTTGAGAAGTACGAAGTTCCCACCGGCGCCACCCTACGAGTCAAAGAGGATCAAACGGTTGGAGCTGGTGAGGTCCTTTGCGAATGGAATCCGCACAAAATCCCAATCATTTGTGAAGTGAATGGGAAAGTGCGGTTTGACGATGTGGTTGAAGGCGAAACCATGCGGATGGAACGTGATCCGAGCGGTGGTATCCGTCGTGTAATCGTTGACCACAAGGGCGATCTGCATCCGCAGATCGTCATTGAAGATGCTGAAGGCAAACCGATTGACGTGTACTACTTACCGGAGCGAGCCGTAATAACGGTTCAAGAGGGCAAGCAAGTTTCGGCTGGTACAGACCTGGCGGAAATGCCTCGTGAATCGTCCGGCATTTCAGACATCACCGGCGGTTTACCACGAGTGACAGAAATCTTCGAGTCTCGAAAGCCAAAGGATCCGGCAGTTATCGCGGAAGTGGACGGCGTAGTCGAGTTGCAGCAAACCAAACGCCGCGGAAAGCGAACGATCATTATCCGAACTGAGAGTGGCTCAGAACATGAACACTTAGTTCCACACGGCAAACGATTCCTTGTGCACACGGGTGACTCGGTAAAGGCAGGCCAAGCCCTAGTTGACGGTCCGCTTGTGCCACACGATATCCTACGTGTCAGCGGTGAAGAAGCTGTCCAGCAATATCTCACTCACGAGATTCAGCAGGTTTACCGAAGCCAACGTGTGGATATTAACGACAAGCACATCGAAGTCATTATCGCCCGCATGCTGCGAAAAGTGAAAATCGAATCGCCCGGGGATACCAACTTGTTACCAGGTTTGGTAATGGATAAGTTTGAATTCCGACGCGTGAATAACGAGATTGCCGAATGCATTAAGATTGCCGACCCAGGTGACAGTGACCACGCAGTGGGAATCTTGATCCCACGTGAGGAATTCGAACGTGGCAATTTGCAGATCGAGAGCCTAGGTGGCAAGCCAGCCAAAGCTAAAAAGCCCAAACCGGCTACCGCTAGCACTCAGTTGCTAGGTATTACGAAGGCGGCTGTACAAAGCAGCAGCTTTATTTCTGCAGCAAGTTTCCAAGAGACAACTAAAGTACTAACGGAAGCAGCCCTAGCAGGCAAAGTTGATAGATTAGTAGGACTAAAAGAAAACGTTATTCTTGGCCATTTGATTCCCGCAGGAACTGGTTTCCGAACTTTCCAAGAATCCGAAGTGTCCTACCGACGCGAAGCCCTCGAGGATTTGGTCAATCGTGGAACAGCGGCTTTGGAAGAAGAATTCCCGCTGCTTCAACAAAGCCCCCAGCCTGTTGAGGAGGAGCCCACGATGCCATCGGGAGAGGATTCCTCTGCTGATTCATCATCGCTGATGTAACGGATTATCCGCCAATTGAATTTGGGTGTCTTAAAATACACTCAATGATCGTCCCGTAATTAGCCTACTGCCAAGCCGCCAAAGCTTGGCAGTATTTTTATCGCCCTGTGGCGTAGGCTCCTGTTATTACCAGAGGTAATAGCCGTGACTTTAGAAAGCGACTTGGAACGTTATTGCGTCGAGACCGCCATTGCTTCGCGCGAAGCTAGCCGCAAACTCGCTCAAACGTCCACTGCACTCAAGAATCGTTGGTTGCAAGAATGCGCCAAACAACTCCCGCAAAAACTCGATGAAATATTAGCTGCTAATGCGCTGGACCTGGAAGCAGCACCGGGCTTCGGGTTATCGGAGTCTGCCACGGACAGATTGAGGCTGGACCGTCCCCGTGTCCAAGCAATGGCGGATGCCGTACGTGATATTGCGGCTTTACCGGATCCGATTGGAGAAACGATCGAAGGTAGCGTGCGACCGAATGGTCTTGAAATCCGCAAAGTTCGAGTGCCACTGGGAAGCGTATTCTTCATATACGAATCCCGACCTAACGTTACTGTCGATGCAGCCGCTATCTGCGTTAAGAGTGGAAATGCAGTAATTCTTAGGGGTGGCAAAGAGGCATGGCATTCATCAGACGCATTGGTGCGTGTATTGTCTTCTGCCGCACAGGAAGTGGGATTGCCAACGGGTGCAGTTCAACTGGTAAGTACGACGGACCGAGCTGCTGTCGGGCATTTCTTGGCACTGAGTGACTACATCGATGTGGCCATACCTCGAGGTGGCAAGGGGCTCATTGAGCGTGTTGTGCGTGAAGCTGCCATGCCAGTACTAAAACACTACGATGGCAATTGCCATGTATACATTGATAGTCATGCTGACCAGGAAATGGCTCTGCGTATTGTCGTGAATTCCAAATGCCAACGGATGGGCGTTTGCAATGCCTGCGAAAGCCTTTTGGTTCATCGGCAAATAGCCAATGAGTTTCTGCCTCGAGTCGGCACTGCACTGATTGAAAAAGGAATCGAGTTGCGTGGTGACTCAGATACCTGCAATTTGTTGCCTTTAGCTGTCGCAGCCACAGAGCAAGATTTTTACACCGAGTTTCTTGGGCCTCAGATCAGCATCAAGGTTGTATCATCGATAACAGAAGCTATCGAGCATGTTAATCGCTATGGTTCTCACCATACGGACGCCATCGTTACGCAGGATTTGCGTTACGCTCAGGCGTTTACGCTGGGGGTCGACTCAAGTGCTGTCATGGTCAATGCAAGTACACGATTTAATGATGGCGGCGAGTTTGGATTTGGTGCAGAAATCGGGATCAGTACCGACAAGTTTCATGCGCGCGGGCCATGCGGCTTAAAAGAGTTAACCACGTATAAGTACTTAGTGTATGGCAATGGGCAAATCCGTAATTGATCGATTCTGAAGTTTCCCACGCCTATACCAAGACCATGCGAGAGCCGTTTGCACTGGCAATACCTTACCTCCCCGTTGGGGCCGTTGGGGAGGTGGCGGGTAGAACGAGCCGGTGGGGCTGATGCGATAATGGTGTTAGGAATACGAAGTACTGGAATCCAAAGTCGCGCCAGCGGCTGAGGCAGACGTGAATGGAAAAGAGCCTTACCCGCCCGCGACCTTCCCAGTGGGCCCCGTGCGAAGGTTAACTTGTTGGACGGCTACACTGGCATGCGTGTTATTATTTTGGCCGGTGGAAAGGTATCCTCGGTCCAAACCTACCTTTGGCGTGGAGGCTGTCCACGTGGCTGCCAGTTGGGGTGCGGTACATGAGCGCTATCCATGTAGGACGTCGCCCGCGAAACTAGGTCGGATCGCTCTGCAGCCATATCATGTTGCTCAGAGATGTCATTCACTACATTGAATAGCTCAATCGTACCCGTCGACATAGGTTGACGAATTGCAACCCAGTCACCAAAACGCACAGACTGTCGGGAACCTTGCTCGTAGAATTCCCAATACAGGTACTCATGCTCAGGTTGTTCTCCACTGTTTAAGAGAGTCGGCAAGAAACTCAAGCCGTCGATATTGTCGGGTACTTTGGTGTCTGTTAGGTCTGCGAGCGTTGGCATCACGTCAGCTGAATAGCAGATGTGGTCTGACGTAGTCCCAGCTTGGATGTTTTCTGGCCACCTAACTATCAGGGGTACTCGTACCCCGCCTTCGGTCAATGACCTTTTGATGCCGGTCAATGGCCCGTTAGGATCAAATCGATCCAGATTGTGCCTGGCTTCGTCATGTGGGCCATTGTCACTGGTAAAGAAGACGATGGTTTGATCATCGATTTTTAGCTCGTGCAGCAAGTCGAACAGTCGCCCAACGTCGCCATCCATGCGCGTAATCATGGCCGCTTGACCCTTATCCTGATCTGGCCAGTCTTCATTAGCGTAGATATCAAAAGTTGGTACTTCAGCGCCGTTACCGACCATGGATGAGGCTTCGTTGTTTGCATGGGGGATAGTAAATGCTAAGTACAAAAAAAATGGATTACCTGCGTTGTCACGAACGAACTTGAGGGCCTCGTTTGCAAATAGATCGTGAGAGTAATCTACTCGCTTGGTAGCAGTTCCACCAAGAAAACCAGCTTCCTTTCCGGGCGGCAATTCAACTTCGTTTCTGAGCTTTTCTTCCTGCGAGTTTCGGTAGAGAAACAGTGGATAATAGTTGTGAGCATGGACTTGATTGAGATAACCGTAAAAGAAGTCAAATCCTTGGCGTAGCGGAAAGCCAGGTTGATCCACTTCACCCAAGCCCCATTTGCCGATCAACCCGGTCTCATAACCTGCGGGCTTGAGGACCTCAGCTACGGTGACATCCTCCTCGCGCAGTGACTGAATCCGCGTATCTCCACCTGCGTTTCCACGAACGTGCGTATGCCCAGTATGTTGTCCGGTCATTAGCACACTTCGGCTGGGGGCACATACAGTGCAGCCAGCATAGAACTGAGTGAATCGCATTCCCTCCTTGGCCATTTGGTCCAAACGAGGCGTCTTGATTACTTGTTGGCCATAGCATCCTAAATCAGCATATCCAAGGTCATCCGCCATAATGAAGATAATGTTAGGTTTGGCAGCCATTGTTTCTAATGGTCGGAATAGAAAGCATGCTAGGGCTGTCAGGCAAAGCGGTACGAGAATGCGAGAATTCATTAGGCAAGGTCCTTGGAGGCATTTTGGATTTGGAATGGGCTTTGCTGAAACCAGCGTTCAAAGCGACCCCAGTATTGGAAGCAAAAAGAGTGGATCTGATGATAATCCAAGACTTTTCAATACGTTTCAGTTGCTCAGGTTGGATTGTATCACAATTCAGGCGTGCTCAAAAAACCGGTCCCAACACGAACCAAGTGTCACTTGGGAAGGCTGCTTGCGCCCCACCGCCAAGTACAGCGATCTACCACCAGGTTAGTGGACGACTACCAACAAACAGACATGAATCTCTGCTCACCGTTGATTTGGATTAATCCACTTGCAAAAGCGTTGATAAAACGAGGGAAGCTCTGCTACGATAGATCGATTCTTCCTCATCAATTCCTCGTTATCAGCCTTTTCGCTGGAGAATCAAATATGGCGCGTGCCCTACCTAATCGCAGGCGTCGGCAGTTGGAACAACTTGAGCTCCGACAAATGTTGGCTGGTGATGTAACTGTCGATGTTCAAGACGGCAGCCTCATGATTTGGGGAGATGACGATGATAACGCCCTGAGTATTGTGGCAGATCCTCGTAGAGCCAACACCTTTCGAATTGTGCCCCAAACCGACACTACCATAAACGGCCAAGCTACTACTCAGCTTGTTGTGTCAGGAGTTTCAAGCATCCGGGCGACGCTAGGAGGTGGCAATGATGCAGTTCTGGTTCAGGGCAACCCTCGAACGTCGCTCAATGCAATCGATTTTCGATGTGATGATGGCGTTGACCGAGTGTATTTGCGGCAGCTACGAGTTGAAGATTCTATTAGGGTCGTGGCGCTTGAAGCCGAACATGCTGATTTCATTACCTTTGAAAACGTGGTCGTCGATAGAAAGGCGTACAAGATTGAGCCAGCAATGGTTGTTCGCGCTTTGGGTTCAGGCAGCGAAGTCAACGTTATTCAATCGAGTTTTTCGGCGGATGTACTGATCGAGGTTGGACACGAAGCCTATGCTCCTGAACCGGCTACAGGAGTTGTCGGAAGTTCTGGTACAGGTAAAGTCAAAATTCAGGATTTGAGCCTGTATCGGCGGTTCGAGAAAGCCAATCCCATCCTAAGATTGCAGGCACCGGGCAGTGATAGCGAAGTTTCGGTTTCGCATTCCAGTTTTGAGGGACCTGTGCGCCTAGAGGTTGGCAGTAGACAAGCTAGCTCATTGGGCTTACTAGGGCAGGGCGCCGGAAGAGTTGTTGTAGAGGATGTTCTGATTACATCCAAAGTGATTGACAAGTCATCTCCCATGTTGGCTCTAATTGCTCCAGGAGGAGGTAGCCAAGTCCGCGTCCGAGGTGCCGATGTAGAAGGCAATGTCCTAATCGAAGTCGGACATGACGCAAGTCCACCCGATCCTTCTTCAGGTGTTGCCAGCGGTGGCGGTTCTGGCAAGGTTCATGTCCGGGACCTGCACTTTACGAAGTGGGTCGATAAGACAAGTCCTTCATTGATGTTGCGTGCTTTGGGTGGAGGTAGCGAAGTTACGCTTGCGAGTTCTAGCTTCGAAGGCCCAGTGCGATTAGAAGTGGGTAGCCGACAAGCCAGTTTCTTAGGTTTAGTTGGCGGTGGGGCAGGGAAAGTTTCCGTCAGTGATATTTCGATATCCTCCAAACTGCATATTGACAAAATTTGGCCCATTCTGGCCGTAGTGGCCCCGGGGGGAGGTAGCCAAGTCCACGTCCAAGGTGCCGATGTCGAAGGTAATGTCCTTATCGAAGTCGGACATGACGCCAGTCCATCCGATCCTACAGGTGTTGTCGGTGTTGCTACTGGTCCAGGTGCTGGCAAAGCAAATCTCCAAGACCTGCACTTTCATAAGCGGATCGATAAATCGACGCCAATATTGTTATTGCGTGCTCCTGGCGGCGGTAGCGAAGTTTCCGTCTCGAGTTCCACCTTCGAAGGTCCAGTGCGATTGGAAGTTGGTAGTAATGAAGCCAGTTCATTGGGACTTGTTGGTCAGGGTGCAGGCAAAGTATCCGTCAGTGACATTTCCATTACTTCAGCTGACCTAGACAAATCATCGCCGATTTTGGCACTTGTTGCTCCTGGCGGAGGTAGCGAAATCAGAGTCCGAGGCGCCGATGTTGAAGGTAATGTACTTATCGAAGTCGGGCATGAGGCCAGTCCGCCTGATGCCGCTACAGGCGTTGGTGGTGGGATGGGAGCAGGCAAAGCTCACTTGCAGGACCTACACTTCAGAAAGTGGATTGACAAGTCAAGTCCTATATTGATGCTGCGTGCTCCGGGCGAAGGCAACGAAGTTTCGCTTTCGAGTTCTAGCTTCGAGGGTCCTGTGCGAATGGAAGTAGGCAGCCATCGCTCTCGAGGCCTTACAGCCGGTGGCGGTAGCAGAGTTTCCATAACCGATTTAGCCATTGCATTAAAGGAATTTGATAAGTCCTCACCAGTGTTGGCGCTAGTTGCTCCAAGTGGTGGAAGTGAGGTCAGAGTTAGGGGTGCCGATGTAGAAGGAAACGTATTGATCGAAGTCGGACATGAGGCCGATTCTTCTAGCCCACCCGATCCTGCATCAGGTGTTAGAAGTGGAATGGGAACTGGTAAGGCCAACCTTCAAGACCTGCACTTTCATAAGCGGATTGACAAATCAACTCCGATATTGTTGTTGCGTGCTCCCGGTGGTGATAGCGAAGTTTCCCTTTCGAATTCCAGCTTCGAAGGTCCAGTACGATTGGAAGTTGGAAGTAGTGAAGCCAGTACGCTTGGATTCTCAGGGTTGGGAACCGGCAAGGTATCTGTCAGAGATCTTTCTATTACAGCAGATGCCATTGACAAATCCTCACCGATCCTAGCGATCCAAGCTCCTGGAAGTGGTAGCCGCGTTAGAGTACGCGGTGCTACGGTGGAAGGAAGCGTATCGATCGAAGTGGGGCACGAACCTCTTCCTCCCGATTCTGCCACGGGTGTTAGTGGAGGGATGGGAGCAGGCAAGGCCCAAATCCAGGATCTCCACCTGACAAAGTGGATAGATAAATCAAGCCCGATATTAATGCTGCGTGCGCCCGGTGGTGGTAGCGATGTCTCCGTTTCCAGTTCGACCTTTGATGGACCTGTACGACTGGAGGTAGGCAGCAATCGGGCCAGTTCGATAGGACTTGTCGGTCACGGAGCGGGTAAAGTCGCGATTCAAGACCTCTCTTTCACAAGAAGGATCGACAAATCAACACCCCTTTTGTCCGCTTCGCTCAATGGTGGCGGAAGCCAAATTGACGTTCAAAACGTCGATGTCCCGGGATTGGCCAGAATTCAACTTGGCGGGAGTAACTCTGTAGATGCTAACTTGGTTCGATCAAACGTGGCACGAATACTGGACTCGAATTTTGGTGCATTTGACCTCCAAAGTCTGGGCGAGATCAGTGATCGAGTACTTGTCGAACGATGTCTTTTTAATGGGGAAGTCAGTGTAGGGCTTTCAGGCGGTGACGACTATCTGCAAGTTGTGGATTCCATCTTCTCTGGAAGTGTTCTATTTGACGGCGGAGATGGAATGGATACGTTGGTTGAGCAAGGGAATCGATTTAGACGACCTCCCGCAAGACTAAACTGGGAACAATAGTTGATCGGCCGCTTGTCTATGCTTGCCTGCTGAATTGCGGATTATTCTGCAATTCAGCCATGCCGCGACTTAAACAACCTACAATCTGTATGGCCGTACAGCACAGCCAATCTGGGCTGCATACTCCCAGTTGCGGTCATCGGGTAATAGCCCCAATTTGCAAGATTTGTTTCTCTTACGCAATGGTCGAGTTTCCGATGCGTGGTGAGCTGATCGGTGTCACGAGACTCATTTCTAGACGCTTTTTCACTCCTATCAACAGTTGGTATCTTTCCAATGACTTTGGAATCTGCAATTGCAAAATCGTACGACGACTTACCCTATCCCTCCGGACCACAGCCGCTTACCCATCCTCGACATCTTTCAATGATAGGAACGCTATTTGGATTTCCAGCTGTTAAGGTCGACCAGTGCCGAGTGCTCGAGATTGGCTGTGCAGGTGGCGGGAATATCCTGCCAATGGCGTTTGAGCTGCCTCAAAGTCGATTCGTTGGTATCGACATCTCAGCTCGTCAGATTAATGAGGCTTGCGAGAGTGCCAAACGATTGGCGCTGGACAATATTGAGTTTCAACGACGGGACATACTCGAGTTGAACGCGGACTTTGGGCAGTTCGACTACATCATCTGCCACGGTGTGTTTTCTTGGGTCCCCAAGCAAGTTCAGGATCATATTCTCTCGCTAGGAAAACAGTTGTTAGGTCCACAAGGCATCATGTATGTAAGTTACAACACCTATCCTGGCTGGCACATGCGTGGAATTGCAAGAGACATGCTTGCATATCATGCCCGCAAGTTTGAAACCATCGGTGAAAAACTAGCGCAAGGACGCAGCCTTTTAGATTTCTTGATTCACTCGCCAGACTTGCGTGATGAAACCTACCGTCAGATCCTCAAGGATGAGGTCGAGCACTTGACGGGACATCATGACGCCTACATTTTTCATGAACATTTCGAGGAAAATAATACGCCGCTTTATTTTCATGAGTTCTTTGAACGAGTTACTGCTCACGAACTTCGATATCTAGGTGATGCAAATGTTCCCGAACTTATGAAAGCTGACTTTGACGAAGCGACTCAGAAGTTGATGAGGGACGTTTCCTTGCTCGAACAAGAACAATTCACGGATTTCTTGACAGCCCGCACCTTTCGCCGATCCCTGGTTTGCCATCCAGATCAGCCGCTAGATAGGAACATTGGCCCGATTCGCCTAACAGGACTTTCATTTGCTCTCGCTGAACCACTACAAATCGAAGGAGAAGATGCTCTGGCGACTACCTTTGTCGGACAGACAAAGAAAATTGCTACTGATCATCCATTCCTGGAAGCGTTGTTATGCGAATTGGTCAAGTCGTGGCCCTCTTGGGTCACCGTAGAGGAGTTAGTGTATCGTGCTCGAGATGTGTTGGAGGACGACACAGATTCCGACCTGGAAGATAGTGTGTTCGAAGATTTGCTCTTACTGTTAGCGCGCGGAGTCGTTTTGGCGTCCCCGAATCCAACGCAATTGGCAACTTCTGCGGGACCGCTTCCGAAAGTATCTGGTTTTGTCAGAGCCCAGTGCACGACGGGCCGATCAGTTGTCACCAATTTAAGGCACGCTGCTGTATCACTCAGCCCCTGGCATCAGCATCTTTGTAGTTTCTTAGACGGAAGCCATTCGCGTGAAGACCTACGACTGGAGCTACAGAGATTCTCACTTGCTGGCGAGCCAGTTCTACCAAATTCTAGTTCGAAGGTATTCCCAATCTCTCGCGACCAGCAACTCCATTTCGTCGATCAGTTGTTGCAGGATTTGGTGGAATGTTATTTGCTGACTGCCTAGATAGTGCTGCCCGGTATTGCACTTTGGCGGTGAACTTAGCCCGTGTGACTTTTCTATGGCTCTACTTTTTGGGGCGTTACAAACACTGCTAGCCAAATGGTCATGCCAGTGAGGCTTGTAGAAGCCACACGATGTTTCTGATGCGCTGGAATCCAACAGTGGTCGCCGGGTATCATTTTTTTCTGCGGTCGGTCCATGAATTCGATTACTGCGCTACCTTGCAAAACCACTATCCATTCATGTTCCGTTTGATCATACCAGAATCCGTCGGGACTATAGTGGCCATCGGACACGATGCGTTCGATTCGCACACCAGAGTCTGCCTGTAGGGTTTCGCTGTGCTCTTGCTGAAGGTCGATAGGTAAGTCACGAAAAATATTAATAGGCATACTTTTCTTCCAATCTTCATAGGCTTGGAGATGATTCGGCCGCGATCGTACCTGGCTGAGGCATTTTGCGTTATGATGCTACACCAGAGGCAGTTAAAAACGTTGCTCTTTAGCTCTCATATGTGGCGTCATTCGCGATTGACGACAAACAAGCGTCGCAATTGGCTGAAGCGTTTCCAGAAATGAGCTCCTGTGCTATTTAGACTTTGACCTACCTTCAGGAGAAACTTCCAATGCGACTGATATTTATGTGGATCTTGGCTGTAGTAATTTATTTTCCTTTCATGCAACAAGGAATTGTAATGGCGCAAGATTCACTGGGATCCATCGAACGATTGACACCAGAATTTGACGGCCTAGTTGCTGCAAATTCTAAAATAGAGATTCTGGCAAGTGGTTTTACCTGGACCGAAGGCCCCGTCTGGATGGACGACCACTTGCTTTTTTCTGATATTCCCAGAAACAGCATCTTTAAATGGGACCCGCAAACGGGCATCAGTTTGTTCATGACTCCTTCCGGGTATACGGGAGTTACATATTATGGATTAGAACCTGGTAGTAATGGGCTTTTGCGAGACAAGCAAGGGCGATTAATGATGTGTGAGCATGGAGATCGACGCATCAGCGTGCTGACTAATCAGGGCGGCAAGAAGACGATAGTTGATTCCTACGACGGGAAACGGCTCAATAGCCCAAACGATGCTGCGCTCAAAAGTAATGGGGATGTTTACTTTACAGATCCTCCCTATGGCTTGCCAGAACGCTTCACCGATCCACGTCGCGAATTGGATTATTGTGGAGTCTATCGCGTGGCAGCAGATGGAAAAGTAACCTTGCTTACAAAGACCATTGAACGGCCTAATGGCATCGCGTTCAGTCCCGATGAAAAAACACTCTATGTAGCACAATCGAATCCAGACCAAGCCAATTGGACAGCCTTTCCGGTCTTAGCCAATGGGACGCTGGGTGAAGGACGTGAATTGTATAATGTAACTGAACGAGTTACCAAAGAACCGGGCTTGCCGGACGGAATGACCGTGGATGCAAATGGGATACTCTGGTGCAGCGGACCAGGGGGAATTTATGTTTTCAATCCGCAAGGTCAGTTGTTAGGGAGATTAGTAACTGGTGAGCGAACGAGCAACTGTACATTGGCACCTGATGGATATCTATACATAACAGCCGATACCTACCTCTGCCGAGTAAAAACGTCAGCAAAGCCAGCACTGCACTAAGTAGCTGGGGGTAATTGCCCATGGATGCCGACCAACCCCTCCCTACGTGCTTTTTGGGGAGGGGGGCTGCCCTATTCAAGTCCCTTATAGCCCTGTTCACGCAAATAACGCCGTAGACGCTGGACATGGTCCCCTTGGATGGAAATCGCGTGGCCATCGACCGACCCTCCGGCTCCGCAGTGATCCTTCAACTCTTTCATGAGCTGTTTGAGCCGCGGTTCAGAACAGCTGAAACCGCTGACAACGCTGACCATTTTGCCATACTTTCTTTTCTCAACTCGAATCTGTAACTTCTGTTGTGCGGCTGTCGGTTCAGCAAGTTGTGGAGCCTTCGGGCACGTACAATCGTTCAACAATTGCATGCAAATTTCGCAGCGGACCGGCCTCTCAAAGGGCGTACCATCGAATAAACCCATACTACTCACTTTTAATGTTTCGGCCAACACGCAGTTCTAGTTTGTGGCCAGAAACCACCACGAGCTGAATGCAAAGCTATGCCGATTTCAAAGCCTTTCTTTCTGAGCTACGTTACGTCGGATTCACGACCAGCTGGTTTATGCTGTCGTTCTCGAAACAGCCTACGAAAAGATTTTGAGGGCGGGATTGGCAGTTCTCTGTTACGAGCCCACGTGTTGAGGTGATTGTGGGTCACGCTGTGTGGAAGCCACCGCAGGGCAAATCGTACCAACCATCCACTTAGGCGATACAGGATGGGTGTACCCAAAACCATGCGCCCCAATTTCATCGACACCCTCTTACTCAAAGGGATTAGCTTACGCTCGGCCAGCTCACCTCGCCACGCTAACAGTTGGTGGTGAAGTGGGATTTTGACTGGACAAACATCGGTACATGAACCACAAAGTGTACAAGCATAGGGAAGTGAATGCGCAGCGGCAGCATCGCGTGCTGGGGCCAGAACACTTCCAATTGGTCCAGGTACAGTATTGGAATAACTATATCCACCACTACGACGATATACCGGACAGGTATTCATGCAGGCCCCACATCGTATGCACTGCAACGCTTCCTGGTAGGTGGTGTTGGCTCTAAGATTGCTACGGCCGTTGTCTACCAAGACAATGTGAAGCTGGCATCCGTCTCTTGGTCCATGAAAATGTGACGTGTAGGTCGTAATTGGCTGTCCGGTTGCGCTGCGTGCAAGTAATCGCGTAAATACGCTCAAATCAATAAACCTAGGAATTAGTTTTTCAATCCCCATGCATGCGATATGGATTGGGGGCAACGAGACACCCAAATCGGCATTGCCTTCATTCGTGCAGACTACCAACCCACCAGTTTCGGCAACTGCAAAATTGACACCAGTAATGCCCGCTTGAGCAGCCAAGAATTTCTCTCTTAAGCGTTTGCGAGCTTGTTGAGTCAGATAAGTAGGATCGGCATTGCCTGCCTCTGTGCCTATGTGCCGATGAAAAGTGTCACTGACTTCTTCCTTTTTGATATGGATTGCGGGCAATACAATATGGCTGGGTGGTTCCCCTCGCAATTGAACAATCCATTCCCCTAGATCCGTATCGACAACTTCGATACCTCGAGATTCAAGGTAGGGGTTGAGGTGGCACTCCTCGGTGAGCATGGATTTGCTTTTGACAACTCGTTGAACTCGATTTTCCTCTAGAATGCGGTGAACGATTTGGTTGTGTTGTTCTGCATTTTCGGCCCAATGGACGATTGCCCCACGGGCTGTAGCTTCGGATTCAAACTGCTCCAAGTATTTGGGTAAATTCGCCAGCGTGTGGGCTTTGATGAGCGAAGCAGATTGACGCAGCAGTTCCCACTCGGGTACCAGCTTGACCATGCGATCCCGTTTCTGACGCACAAACCAGAGTGCTTGATCGTGCCAATGTGCACGGTCGGTGTTGGCAGTGAAACGATTAGCCAGCGTGGGGTGATCGGCATGTGTCGGGGCTTCGCTTCTAGAAGACACGAATCGAAGTTTCCTTTCTACCTAGAACGACAAGCAACAGATAGACGAAAGTAGACTGTAAGGATTTGTCGATCCACGCTTGCACTCCATTCGCCATACCCAAAGAACTCGTCAATGAGTCGCAGCAATATTGTAGGCGGTGATGAAGAGATAAGACATGTAGACAATATACAAGGCTAGTAGAATGCTCCCCTTGGCCCTACCAATTACTCCTGGTTTGTTCTTGTGTCCATACCCAAAAACAAAAATTGAAACGGTTAGGATACACATCACCGAAGCGTCGCGCCATAAGATGACATCTGTAACGCTAATCGGTTCGATCGCCCCGGCAATTCCAACCACGGCGAGTGTATTGAACAAATTGGAACCCAACAAGTTACCCAACGCAATATCATGCTCGTTCTTTCGGCAAGCTACGATGCTGCTGGCCAATTCCGGAAGAGACGTGCCGATAGCTACAACTGTTAAGCCAATTAATAAGTCACTAATCCCGAGCGCTCGAGCAATATCGACTGCACCCCAAACTAACAACCGAGAACTACCCATCAAAACCAGGAGACCTACGACAAGCCAAAATATCGCCCGTGATGGTATTAAGGTCTTGGAACTCTCTTCGCTCAATAATTCTCTTTCTAGAACATCGCCGCGGCCCCGAAGGCCCTCGCGAATGCTCCATCCCATCGTCAGCAAGAAGGCCACAATTAGCAAGGCTGCATCTAGGCGAGAAACTTCTCCGTCAATTAGCTGTACCACCGACAAGATAGTTACGAGGCTTAATAACGGTAACTCTCGACGAAGAATCTGACTTTGTACAACGATCGGGCTTATAACCGCAGTCACGCCCAAAATAAGCCCCAGATTGGCAATGTTGGATCCGTAAGCGTTTCCCAACGCGATTCCAGGGTTCGACTGACTGGCTGCTATAGCGCTCACGATCATTTCTGGTGCGCTCGTCCCAAAACCCACAATAACCATACCAATTAGCAGTGTTGGCATACCCAGAAATTTGGCCGTGCCGGCTGCACCGTCGACAAAGCGATCTGCACTCCAAACAAGCAATACGAGGCCAGAGATTACCGCCAATATGGCTGTCGTCATCGCAATACTATGCTTTCTAGAAGCGAATGGGCGCGACTTTCGCGCATGGTTAGCAAATACTGACTCTTCTCGGCGCACGCCACCCAACACACCAGCATGAAATGCTACTTACACTACCTAACCAATTGTCTCGGAAACAATTATTGAGCCCCGAATGGCGGGATGGCAATTCCCTCCGTCCCCGTTCGCATTGCTCGCGACTCTCCCTATGAGCCCAGAGGGAATGCTAGAGCTTGGTGGTGTTTGCCTAGCCGCGTCGAATTAGGCACAATTGTGCACTGATTTTACAAAAGTGGTAGACCGTGCTCGCGGCCTCGACCGCGTGCCAGAGTCAACTCGTCCACATTTCATGTAAAATAAGAGATCCATTTAGAATAGCGTGCCCAAACGCTAGTTGGCAAGCTGTAATAGAATGTCCCATAATCTTCCAAGATTCTAGGAATCCCACAATGTTTACACCAGTTTTAACCTGCTCAACAACTAAGCAGTGACTCTCCCTGCGTGTAAACATCTGGAACCGCCACTAGCGTACAGCAGGGGCGGGCAAATTCGGTCGGTAGAAAGTCGCTTTGCAATGAGCTTGGGGTTGAAATTCTGGTCCCAAACCAAGTAACGATTCTGACGCACCAACAAAGAGATAGGCTTCTGGCGACATCACTTTCTTGAATCGTCGGAACAGGTCATCTCGTTGCTCTTTTGCAAAATAGATGGCAACATTGCGGCAGAAAACCAAGTCAATCGGAGCAATTGGAGGAAAAGGCTCCAATAGGTTTAGTTTGCGAAAACTCACCAAGGCGCGAACAGAATCACTGATGACCCACCCATCGTCTTTAGGGGTAAAGAATCGAGAGCGAATATCTGCCGGGACTCCTCGGTCAATCTCTAATTGGGAATACCAGCCTCGGGAGGCTCGAGAAATCGCATTGTCGGAAATGTCGGTAGCCAGAATCTTGATGTCCCAAGAGTGAATATCGGGAATCATTTGATGTAGCACGATACCGATACTATATGGCTCCTGACCGTTACTACAGGCAGCGGACCAAATTCGAAGTCGCTTAGGGAAAGTCGTACCGATTTTGGCGTCGATTAGTTCCGGTAACGCCTTAAACCGCAACGCCTCATATGGGGAATTGTCTCTGAAAAACGAAGTTTCCTGAGTTGTTATGGCGTCAATAACCTTCTGACGAAATGGTTGGTTAGTTCGATCTCGACCTCGACGAACCAAGTCTGAGTATGAATTGAGCCCAAACTCTTTCAGCAATGGAGTGAATCGGGACTCAATCAGGTAGCCCTTAGTGGCATCCAAACTAATACCACATAGCTCTCGAACAAAATCGCAGACTAGGTCAATATCGGTAGCTGTTAACGACATGGTTGTAGTGACTCCTGCGATAGTTTGGCGATGGCGGTGCCTATTTCGGATAACGGGAACACGGCATCTGTTAGTCCAGCCTCAGCGACACTGCGCGGCATCCCGTACACAACACAACTGGCAGCATCCTGGGTAATGATTTGTCCTCCATGTTTTTTGATCTCACGGCACCCTACCGTTCCGTCTGCCCCCATGCCTGTCAAAACCGCAGCAACAAGGCGGTCTCGCACGATGGGAGCCAAGTGTCGAAACAGGTAATCAACACTGGGCTTGGCGTTCGATTCAGGTGCATCGTCCGTGATTTTTATTTGTAGTCCACCCATATTGAAATCGACCTTCATTTGCTTGCCACCTGGAGCAATGTAAACCCATCCGTCGCGTGCCATCATGCCATCGGCTGCTTCTACTACTGTTACCTTGCTATTGCGATCGAGTTGATCGGCTAGCGATTTAGTAAATACCGGTGGCATATGCTGCACCAGAAAGATCGGAAAACTCAAGCTGGCAGGCAGCGAGGGTATCACCGTATTGAGCGCCACGGGGCCTCCTGTCGAGATGCCCAAGCATAAAGCCCGAACCGATACCGATCGTAGGCTTTTTGTCGAAACCCGAGGCTCGTTCACATGAGTTGCCGTCGGAGCGATTTTTGTCGCCGGTACATGAACTTTTGTTGATTCACGAAGAGAAGCGATTTTGTCTGCAAGTTGCATCGAAAGAGTGCGAATGCCGTCGTCCAAATTCGTGGCCAAGGGCTTAGTTACAAAGTCAAACGCCCCCGCATGTAACGCCTGATAAGTGATGTTGGCTCCGGCACTCGTCAATGAGCTAACCATAATCACTTTGGTGTGAGGGTGCTGCTCCTTAAGCGCGCGAACCGCATCAATGCCGTTCATGCGAGGCATTTCTAGGTCCATCGTTACGAAATCAGCTTGGTATTCTTTACATCTTTCAATTGCATCGACACCGTCGCGAGCAATTCCGACAACTTCTACGCCTGGAATGGACTCAAGCGCAGTGCGCACGAGTTTTCTTGAAAGTGCAGAATCATCGACAACAAGGCAGCGAAGGTTAGATGTCATGGCAGCAAAACTTATGTCAGGTTGTACTTGGGGCGAATGAGGATCGGTTAGGCACTAAGCGCCTGGGTCTCTGTATTCCTCGTGCGGAATTCCTTAAGCAACTTATTTAGGGCGCTGGCCAGCTGCCCCAGTTGCTCACCGGCGCGACGTGAGTGATTCGCGCCATCAACCGTCTGATAGAGAACGCTATCAACTTGCGAAATGTTGTGGGTTATTTCACTGCTGGCCGAGGCCGTTTCTTGTACGCCACGAGCAACACTCTCGGCCGCAGTTGCCGTTGTCGAAATGTCATCTGCAATCTGCCGCGAAGTGATACTTTGCTCTTCTACCGCCGAGGCGATTGTTCGTGAGACGTCACTCACCTGGGAAATCACATTTCGGATCTCGGCCATTGAACTCACCGCGTCCTGTGTTGAAGATTGAATAGCTTCGATACGGGCACGAATATCTTCAGTGGCCACTGCCGTTTGATTGGCCAGCTCCTTAACCTCGGTTGCCACAACTGCAAATCCTTTTCCAGCATTACCCGCGCGAGCCGCTTCAATCGTGGCGTTGAGAGCAAGCAAGTTGGTTTGCTCCGCAATATCTTGAATTACTTCAATAACCTTGCCGATTTCGGTAGCTGCCAAACCTAAAGAGGATATCTTGTGGCTACTCGTTTCAACTATCACCGACGCATGTCCAGCAACGCTCGCACTATGTTCCGCATTCGTGGCAATCTCCCTGATCGTGACATTCATCTCTTCGACGCTGGCTGCCACAGAGCGAATTGTTCGACTCATCGCCTCCGAAGAGCTCGCCATGGATTTCATATTGCTTGACATCTGTTCTGCAGCAGCGGAGGCACTTGCCGACTGATCACGGCTTTGAGTTGCTCCCAAGGACAACTCCATTGCCGTGGAGCTTAATTCACTACAGCTGGAATCAAGAATGTTGGCATTATCATGAACTGTAGCCACGAGATCATGTATACGTTCAGCAAAGACGTTGAACTCGCTAGCTAGTTCGCCAAACGCATCACGGCGATTCACCTCTAGGCGTAGCGTCAAATCCCCTTTGCCATGAGTAATTCGCTTCAATGTGTTGATCGCAGAGTAAAGAGGCCGCAAAATCTGTTGTGAAAGAATACCGGCTATTGGGAACGCCAGACAACCAAGGGCCGCAAGGAGACTTCCAAGCAACAAGGTGCCGGATGGTATTTTAGGCGCTGTAAACGTACCAAGCTGCATGAAAGGAGCTCGTAATACGTCCGCGTCTGCATCTACGACGATTGCCCAGGGAGAACCGAAGATGCTCAAGTTGGCGGAGGCCACCAGACGTTGTTTTCCCGTAGGGTCTTGGATAGCTGTTGTGTCGCTCGCACTTGCTAGCGCCTTATCGATTTGATCATTGTCGAGTTTGAATTGCTGTGGGTCCTGCAGACTGCGTGCAAAGGTAGCATGTCCATCGATATCGCATCGAGGTAGACAATCTGATCCAGCGACCAGAGTGCGTAGGGTACTGTTTTTTTGGTCTTTGGCCAACTCTGAAAAAGGAGTCGCGGGAATCTGACATGCAGCGATTCCGATGCATGTTTCTCCGTCAAAAATCGGAGCCGCTAAGAAGGCAGCCGGCTGGCCGCATAATGGCATATAGGAGCCAAAGTCCCGTGCTATGATGGCTGATTTGGTGCCGGGCACGTTGACGTCGCTTGGTAATCTGTGGTTGCCAGGGGTTTTGACGCCTCTTGCAATCTCAGAAAAACACTGTGCCAAAGCTGTATTCGCAAAGGGACCATATACTAGGTTCGTAGCAAATTCAGGCTGTTTAGCCAGGCTGTAGACTATGTCCCCACTTGGATAGTCGATGAGGTAGAAATCACTGAAATAGGATTCAGCTACCAATCGACGGATTTGTGGGTGAATTCTGCGATGCACTTCGTCGTATTGACTTTTAGCTCGTGAGGAATCGAGCAAAAGCCGCTCCGAAGGCGGATGCGGATTACTCTGAATGAACGAAATCTGAGCTGCTAACGAACAAGTAGGCAAGCTTTCTAGGTTAATTTGCAAACCCGATGGTCGTCTCATCGATTGCGCATATTGGGTTTCAAATTCCCCACTGAAGTAATTGACGAGTGCACTCTGAGCCGTTGCAACTTGCTCACTGTTCCAAGCTAGCTCAGTCTCTAACTGCCAGAACTTTCGTGGCATTTCAATCATTGCTTGTTTCGTGGCCACTTCGGTGACCATGCGATCAAAGTCTAAGTAGAGTTGGTCTCGTAACTCCACCAACTGCGATAGCTTCGAATCTCGATAGTTGTCAACGTATTTGGTCGCAAAGTCGTTCTCGGCACTTTGAATGCTCGCCCGCAAATCTTGCGAGTATGCGTCAAACTGCAGCTGGTAATAAAAGACTATCACAGAAGTTGGAATCATGGCGCTGAGTAATATGACTATCCATATCTTACTTTGAATACTCATGCCTCCCCCTTTTTCTCCTCACCCCAGTAGACGATTTTGCCACGACCTGTCAGCTTAGGCTGACTCACTTGCATGGCAAGCAATCATAAATTCGTCTAGGTCCAAAATCATCACCAAACTTTCGGGTGTCTGATGAACTCCACGAATCAACTTGCGTGGAACACCCTGAAGATTTGCCGGAGGGGATGATAGGGCGGTTGTATTGATAGTCATGATATCTGCGATGCGATCAACCCACAGTCCCAGCAGTTCGTCGTCGTGTTTGACAATCAGATTTCGACTTTGGCTAGAAACCTCGGCCTGTTTCATTCCGAGCACGACATGCAAATCGACGATCGTCACGACCTCGCCACGTAGATTGGTAACGCCACGTACAAAACTTGGTGCGTGAGGCACTTTCGTAAACTTCAAGTTTCGATTTATTTCTTGAATCGATGAGATGTCAAGCGCGAGGATGGCTGGTCCAACTCCAAACGTAACTAGTTGCAATTGGTTTCCAGCAGGCTTTTCGCAAACCGAGTTTTCGATGTTCTTTGAGGACATGTTGGTACCTTATGAGGTCAATGTTTGAATCGAGTGCACAGTGGACTACAACGGATTCGCGAACATCATCGACGTGCCTGAGAGCAGTATTTTGCGATCGAGGCAAGCAAATTCGTCTTGTCGAGTTTGACCTGGTAATCGTCAATGCCTACATCCTTACCTCGTTGTACGTCCTCTTCACTTGCTAAGCTGGTAAGAGCGATAACAGGTAAGTTGCAAGTGCGTTCATTCGCACGAATGCATTTGCAGAACTCCAATCCGGTCATGCGTGGCATTTCAACGTCGGTCACAACAACGGTAGGCAGTGGCCGCATTTCTTGGAGTTTCTCCCATGCGTCTTGCCCATCCACAGCTGTCGTTACTGCATACCCTTCGTCTTTGATCGTTTGTTCTACGTGACGACGGAAGAACGCTGAGTCTTCGGCAATAAGAATGTGTTTTCCATCGGATTGAACTGGCGTTTCTCGATCCATCCACTCAGGATGGGCTGACTTCGTCATTTCATTGAGATCAAGTAGGCGCGTCGGCAATTCATCGACAACGATGACACCTGCTACACCTGGTTCTCGCAATGAGCCGCAATCAACTTCCAACTCGACGTTGCAGATGTCCTTCAGTTCAGGCGCGATAAGGCCGATTTCTCGTTGGCCACCAACACTAAACACCACAATGAATACATGGGAAATTTCGGCACTGCGTGGTCGTGCAGTAATGTGCTCTTCGATACTGAGCAATGGTAGCGTGCCACCTCGATATGGTAGAATCAGGCGACCGCCGACATCCAAAATGTCTCCAACTGGTGTCCGTTCGATTCTGGACACACAAGCCATTGGAATCGCGAACTGCTCGTCAGGCGCATTGTTGAACAATAACAAGCGATGTTTTTCGCTGTAACTATTGTCCTGCTTAATTCCCTTAACTGTATCAAGATCTTCGCAGCTTCGTAGATTGGCATGCGCTGCGATTCCGGCGATGTCTAAGATTAACGCTACGTGCCCGTCACCAAGAATTGTCGCCCCCGCCAGGTAACCCAAATCTTTTAGCTGGCGTCCCAACGGTTTGACTACGATTTCTTCGCTGTCAAACAATTCGTCAACGGCTACTCCGTAACGGAATTGACCCGACTCAACTACTATCACATGAATGCTGCGACGTTCTTCAGCCGTCGTTTCGGGTTCCTCGATTCGGAACACCTTGTTCAATCGTACCAGCGGTAAAAGTGCACCTCGAATGCGGAGTACTTCCGCACCTTGCACATTGCCAATGCGCTCGTTGAACTCTGCGATGGGTACTCGCACAAGCTCAGCAATGCTCGATTGCGGAATTGCAAATTTGTCGGGTCCACACCCAACAATCATGGATGGAATAATTGCCAGGGTTAGGGGCAGTGTGATATGGATCGCTGAACCTTGTCCCAGTTCAGACTCTACATCCACAGTTCCACCAATTTGCTCAATATTGGTTTTAACGACGTCCATGCCCACGCCACGCCCGCTAACATCAGTCACGGCGGCAGCAGTCGAGAATCCAGGGGCAAAGATCAATCGTAACGTATCTGCAATCGACATGCTGTTAGCTTCGGCCTCTGATATTAGACCGTTGCTAAGTGCTTTAGCTTTGATTTTAGCCGGATCAATGCCGCCACCATCATCTTCGATTCGTATGCAAACTTTGCCGGCAGCGTGAAAAGCTCTTAGATGTATGCGTCCTTCCTCTGGCTTGCCCTTGGAGCGTCTTATTTCCGGTAATTCGATGCCGTGATCCACCGAATTACGCACCAAGTGCGTTAGCGGATCTCCAATTGCTTCTACGATAGTCTTGTCAACTTCGACTTCATTTCCTTCAATTTCAAGTGTACATTTCTTGCCAAGTTTAGCGCTCAGATCGCGTACGACTCTAGGGAAGCGATTAAAGACTGTGCCAACTGGCTGCATGCGAGTTTGCATGATCGCTTCCTGCAGCTCGCTCGTTACCTGATCTAGCCGAGATGCTACGGCTTCAAGTTTTTCCTGGCTGCTGCTGTTAACAGATTGAAGTAGCTGGTTCCTGCCGAGAACTAGCTCTCCTGCCAGATTCATAAGGCGATCTAAGATCGCCACGTTAACACGCACATTGGATTCGGTTAATTTAGTTGTGTGTTTCGCATCGTTTTTTGGTGCCTGCGAACCGGAAGATACTGGACTCGGTGTTTGAGGGGCTGACGCCTTTGGAGCGGGAGCGGTCGTTGCCTCATCACTTTGCGACGGCGAATTAGTTACGGTGTCAGGAGCGAAACCGTCCGGAACCTCAAAGTTGTGGTCCTCGGCTGGTCCTGATACTTGTTTGGTAGATTCGGTATTAGAGGGCGTGGTCCTCGTACCGACAGCTTCTGCTACCGTTTCGGACACTTCTACCATCGCTTCGGCAACCGCTTGCTCAACTGCTCCCACATCGAAATCACCACTGAGAATCTTCTTTAGCTCTTCAACCTGAGTTGAGACGTCAACACTATTGCTCTCATCGACATTCAACACCAAGTTGCGCAGCAGGTCCGCGCTTCGCAATAGAATATCTACTACGGGACCAGACGGAACCAATTCCTGATTGCGTACTTGATTCAATACGTTCTCAAGGTTGTGTGCCAATTCGTTTATCGTCGTTAGACCAAGAAAGCCAGCCGCACCTTTGACCGAGTGCACTGCTCGGAACACAGTATTCACGAGATCTAAATTGATGTTCGCTCCGCATTCCTCAATCTCGAGGAGCTGCCCCTCGACATCTGCCAAATGCTCGCTACTTTCAATTACGAATTCCTGTAGGATGTCATCGTCCTGCATCATCAGTGTTCCCGAGAATCAAGTCTTCGATTTAGAAAAGGGCTGTCAAAGTATGCCCAGTTTGCTGCAACTGATTAAGCGTTTGAAATGCGCTTGACGGCCCCGATCGCGCAGACCGGGATACCACTACATTTAGGCGCATGTGCCTAGCTTTCTTAGTGCATACGTTTTGCCTCATAACCATACGCTACAGATAGAAATCAGCGGACACTTAAGGCACAAATCCGTTTGGCGGCGAGGATTGAGCATGGAACTATTCAAGTTGTCCACGTTATTGCGGTCGTTTGCTTTGATCTGAATACTCAAGCTGTAATACTTGCAACGTCTGTCTTAGTTTGACGGTAATATTGATCAACGCCTGGTAGCTAAAGTTAAAGAATTTGTCTCCGATCGTTTCAAATTATCTTGACTTACATTCCGAGTATCCAATGTTTCATGCAGTTGAGAGATATGCAGGTCGAGGCATATTTTCACGCTAAAGACAGAATCTGCAAAATGCTTGTGGGCGGGATTGCAAGAAATCCAGATGGAAAGGAACAACAATGAAAGTTTTGGTGGCGGATGACTCAGGGGTAATGCGCAAGATCATTATCCGTTCGCTGAATGCCTGTGGAGTGTCAGAAATCGTTGAGGCTGCGGATGGCAGTGAAGGCTGGAAAGCTTTTCAGCAGGAACCTGTTGACATCGTGTTGACCGATTGGAATATGCCGGAAATGTCTGGCCTCGATTTTCTTAAGGAAATACGAGGTTCTGGTTCCGACGTTCCCGTCATCATGATCACAACTGAAGCAGAAAAGGGCAAAGTGATTGAGGCCATACAGGCGGGCGTCACAGATTATCTGTGCAAACCGTTTGAACAAGAAGAGCTTCGGGACAAATTAGAAAAGTACGTTGCCGTGTAAGTTCTTCGGATGACCAGTACGCACATTAACGAATCAAAAGGTGTCAAGAGTGGAAACAATGAACGAATATCTAGTAGCAGAAGTCATGGAGCGTAACGCGAAGAAAATTCGCAGTGATGATCTTGCTTTCCAAGAAGATGCGCATCCCACCGAGCTTCAGCAAAGATTGGTTCAGTGCCTCGTAGATAGCACCAAAACAGTCTTCAGTACGATGTGCGGTATCAAATTGCACGCCGATAGTGATTCTGTAAAAAACTGTCACGGTGAGTCTTTTCAAGTCAGCGGAATTATTGGCTTCAGCGGTGCAGTCAAAGCCACTATTGTCGTCAGCGTACATCAAAATCTGATTTTCTCTGCAGCAGAAACGTTTCTGGGAATCCGTCCCGAAGAAATTGATAGTGATGTCACGGACCTTGTTGGTGAACTGGCTAATATGATTGCTGGAAATGCCAAGGAACGCATGAATTTGCCGGGCATCAATCTTGGCCTGCCCACGGTGGTGGCTGGACAAGGTCATAAAGTGACCTGCAACTCTATCCTCTCCGTTACCATGCTCCCATTCTCAAGCGACTTTGGGTCTCTCAGCATTGAATTGTGCACCACCTGATCATGGCAGATCTCGACCTATGATCTACTTGAACAGGACTTGCATTTGACGATCTCTCTCACAAGTCAAACAAAGTTAACGTATGAGAATGCGGCAAAAACATTGCCGCATTTTTCGTTGTCAACCAACTCGTTTCCGGCATCTAGTTGAAACTCAAACGCTAAAATAGCAACCGATTAATCTTAGAATACGACTCATTAGTGCTTACTTTCGAGGCTGGATGAGCGAATTCATGCACTGATTCGAATCTTGGTTTCAAATATGGATCCGTTACTGACAGCAATCGTCCTCTTGGGAGTCGCGGCCGGATTGGCTGTAGTGGACATTTTTATCCCCAGCGGTGGGATGCTCTTGATCATGGCTGCCCTGGCTGCACTCGGTTGCATTCTGTCCGCATTCCGACACGGCATGCATACAGGGATGCTCTTTTTGGGACTAGTCTTGGCTGCAATTCCTGCTTTTGTGCTTTTGTTCATCAAGATTTGGCCTCATACGCCAATCGGAAAGCGTGTTATTCTCAAGGCGCCCAATGATAGCTCGACCGCAACTGGCCAGGATGAAGAACTATTGGCCTTGATTGGCAGAGTAGTAACCACCGACCATGCACTTATGCCAGGCGGCCAAATTAGAACTGGTGCCCGCCGTTACAACGCCATGGCGGAAGCCGGTTTTATAGAGTCCGGACAACACGTTGAAGTAATTGCCGTTCGCGAACGATTACTCGTCGTGCGCGGCACATCAAAGCCAATCACTGAAATTAGCAAATCGCCGCCCCAATTGTTGCCCAAGAATACCGCTAGTACTGCGGAAACGAAGGCTACACCTGAAAACCTATTGGAATTGTCGGCTTCAGAATTGGGTCTCGATGATTGGAATGAAGAAGCTGAAACAAACTGATTAATTGCCGGTTGACTGTTTATGCCCCTGTTCGATACGAGCCTTGAGCAACTGGTATTCGGATGCGCCACCGGATCGTCGCAAACCCTCCTCAGCCCAATCCATGGCCTCCGACCATCGCTGCAGAGATTCAAATAGCAGGCAAACTGCCTGTGCATAGGTCGCGTCGTCCGGTGCCAATTGAGCGGCCTTGATGAGGTGTTCGACCGCCGCCTCTGAATTTCCTTCTACGTACAAGGCCAGTCCATACCGGTATTGAATTGCAGCTGCTTCCGGTAACAGCTGAACGTCTCTGGCCAGCAACTGCAATTCTTCTTTGCGCAGACGACGCACTACTTGCTCCGCTTCTGTATCGGTCGACCTACTCGCGGCCGAGACTGGCGCAGGCATATTGCGTTCCAATAACGCGGCCAGATTCGTTCGGGGACCTGCCACGCCAGGCTCCACAGCTATCGCGGCTTGGTACTGGCGGATTGCCTCTTGTTGACGTCCTTGTTGCTCGGCTAACAACCCCTGTGCCATGTGGGCGCCAGCTCGATCGTTGTTGTACTTCAGCCCTTGTTCGACTTCGTCCAGAGCCTTTCGTAATGCAGTGCCGGAGGAAGAACTCCATTGGTCAGGTGAAAACTCGAGCAAGCTGCGAGCTGCCGAAGTCCGTACGCTCCTTGAGGAATCGCTCAGCAATCCTTCCAGTAGGGAGACCGCTTGCGTGCGACTGGTATGAAACGGAAGCGATACAGCCACAGCAGCGCGAACCAAAGGTGACTCATCGTCAACTGCCTGGACTGCCGCGGCCCCTGCCTCGGCTGGATCTACCTGTGAAAGCACTTGCAGTGCAGTGGCTCGAGCGATGGCTGGAGCCTGCTCACCTCGTTGTCCCAATAATTTCCGCAACTTCTCAACGGCTTGTGGATCGTTGTGCTGCCCTGCATGTAGAGCTTCGCCGAAATGTGGGTCCTTACGTCGACTGGTTCCATACCATCGGTCACAGGCCTCGTCGCACCACCGGTTTGCTCGATCTATCTCTGCCATGACCTGTTCGTCTCCGTTGCGACCAGCAAGCATCCAGTCTTGGTAGAGCTGTAATTTGCCACGCTTTTCCGCGGCTATGTTTTGCGGTTCCAAATGACAACCGGTGCATGCGTTAGGCGTATCCAATTGGATACTCAAATCCGGCCGCGGAATGCGCAGGGAGTGATCTCGTCGAGCATCTACCTCCATATATGTGGTAGCTGGCATGTGACAATTCACGCAGGCTGCCCCCGGTGATCCGTCCTTGTGAAAATGGTGGGCAGGCGTGTCGTATTTGGCGGAAGGGTGCTGATGGCAGGATGTGCATACTGCATTGCCATCTTGTTTCAAGCGAGCCGAATGGGGATCGTGGCAATCCGTGCAACGAATACCTTTATGGTACATTTTGCTCTGTATGAATGAACCGTGTACGTAATCTTCGTCTAGGATTTGTCCATCCGAGTAGTACACAGGTTCAACCAGAAGTTGATTTGTATAATGGTCGTAGTAATCATTGCCGGGAACGAAACCGGCCATCACAATATCACGACGACTGTGACACGGTGCGCAAGCCTGAATCTGATTTTCAGCAGATACTTTCAGATCGGCCAAACCATAGCCGCGTTCTCGGTTCCAACCGGGACTCCATTGCCGGGCAAGTTCTACGTGCACACTGGCTGGACCATGGCAGGCTTCGCACGACACGTTTATTTCTGAAAATGAGGAGTGATACTGGCCCTGCCCAGCAGTCAAAGGCGCATCCGGCCAGGCAGCCGCGGGATCACTTGGAACGGAAAAGTTTTTCTCGTAGTTCGTACTGTGGCATTCTGCACACATGTTATTCCATCGCTGAGCTACACCGGTCCAATGCAGGTCATCGTGGGAGTCCAGTTTCTCGGGTACATCAGGAGGAGGCAAATAAAACCACTTCTTTGCTTCCGTATTCCAACACAATCGAAGTACCTGAATCCGAGGGAGGTCGACCTTGCCCACGGTCGATCCGGCCTCTTGTCCAGCCACAGGAAACTCGACCATGTATTGTTGCAAAGGAGTCAAACCGAATACGTACTTGACCTCAAAATCTTCCATCTGCCCGCTAGGCCCCTCGGTCAAGCACATGTATTTTTCACCGTTACGGTACATGCGACTAACAAGACCATGATGCTCAATCTCGACACCTGAGAAATCTCCCAATACGGTTTGTTCTGAAGCTACCTGCATAGCCTGGTCATGATGTGAGCCCAGAAACTTTTGGATGATTTCTCGATGGCACTCTGTGCAGGCTTGCATTCCCAGGTACTTTGCACTGGTTATGTCAAAGGGTTTCGAGTCGTTGGGGCCACGGCACGCAGCCAGCATGATGCAATACACGAGTATTAGGCATCGGGTCATTGGCACGAACGAGCGTAATTTTGCTTTCGCAAACAATAAAAACAACTTTCAAATCCTAGAATAAATAGAGAATCAGCTATACGAATTACCCGCGTCCGGCATGGATTCCGAACGAAATCAAAATTGACGCCAAAGTCAGAATTTTACCTCAACTGAATCTTCACGATGAAATCAGCCGTCGTTGATTTTATGATGAGCGACACTGCGACTAACTACAAACAGGCAGGTTCGCCAAGCCTTTGACCGATCAACTGCCATTTTACCTTGAATAGTCCACCGCAACAGTTCGGAATTCCACCGGACCTAGAATTCCCTCGTCGATGATTTTCACAATCACCGACAGTTTGCTAGTTACACCGGAGGAAACACAAGAAATCTTTGTCCCGTCAGCATTGCGTTCAGGATCTCTGAGCACTCAATCCCTTCGGATGGCGTCGTGCAAGCCCTGCGGAAAAACGTTATATTGCGACGTGTTTAGCTGTTGCTCGATGGCGATCTTTCAACAAAAGTAGCAGGAAATCTGAAGTGTACTATTCCACGGGAATCATCCCGCTTCATACCCGAGTAATGCGTATGCCCACCGTCCTTTCAAGCATCCAATCGTGGACTTGGGATAGACCAAGTTTTGTCAAATTTCTGCTCGTCCTCCTGCTTGGCTTGACTAGCCGCCATGTCCCGGCAGGCAGTCCCGTGCAGGACACTCAATCTAAGGCGTCCAAATTCAAGGTGATTGTGATCGATGAGTCACCGACACTTACGAAAATAAGTGCCGTGAATTCACGTGGTGAGGCCATTGGTATCCGTGAAGTCGAAAACCAAAAGCAATTTTCACTAGAAGCACATCAGTTCTTTCGTTCCGCAGATGGCCGTGTAGAGGAGATCAAGCCTCTGACGGATTATACCAATCTTGAATTGAGTGGACTAAGCGACGATGGAATGGCCGTTGGCTTCTGTAGTCGACCCTTAGGCAGTGATGGAGGGAGCCTAACTGCAGTAGTATGGAATTCGAAAACGAAAGTACTGACCGATCTGGGCAAGGCCCCTGGAGATACTGCCTCTCATGCACAGTCCATCAGCGAGGATGGCCGCAAGATCGTGGGATACACAACAGGTTCGGATCCCGCCCGCTTGCGACCTTGTGTTTGGAATCATCAGTCCGATGGTGCGTGGACAATTGAATTGCTAGAGACAATTCATGACTACAATCCGTACTTGATGGCAAGTCGAGCAGTTATTAGCCCTAATGCTCAACTTATTGCAGGCTGTATTACCGTCGCCTTTCTCCCCAACGGCCAGATTGATAGTTCACTATTCGTATGGCAACATACCGATAGTGGATGGAAACGACACTTGGTCAGCGACGAACAATTGTGGCTCGGTGGAATAAACAATTCGGGCACCATCGGAGGTGGCATTCTCCAACCACATGGACGCATGCCTTGCCTGTTTGATGCAAGTGGCAAAATGCAGTCCATCCAACTGCTGGCCGGCGATGTAACTGGCGAGATATGGGGAGTTGATGCGGCAGGCATCGCCTATGGAATCAGTGACGATCCGCATGGACCTGAAGGTGGGCCAGTAGCAATTGCATGGCACAGTGGCGAGACAACTCGCCTCCCATTGGGAAGTAATTCCATCTTCAATGCCGCCTACTGTGTGCATTCCTCTGGAACGGTCGGTGGTCTAATGGATGTAACTTATCCTGGTAAAAACGCAGAGGAGCCGACTGTGCGCACTGTTGGCTTCATCCTTCAGCCGATAAGAAAGTGATTTCAGATTCGAACTCTGAATTCCAAATGAGATTGAGATCGCTGACAGAGTGGAAAATATCTACCTACTTCTGCTGAACGTTTTCTAGTTGTAAATGGCTAGTCAACTCTCCATTCAATAAGTCGTGTAAAACCAAATTCTTGAAATTGATCTACAGGAACACCCTCCCGCATGAACGTATTAGATAGCACTTCGCCATTGGTTACGCTGCGATTGCTTCAACAGTTGAAGGATTGTGGGAAAAGATTCAAGATCGCTGACTCAACAGGTGCCAAGTTGACAGGTATCGATCTGTTGACTCGAATCCTAGCGCTGAGAAGCTGCTTGGAACGAGACGTGCTCAGTCACGACGAACAGCAGGTGGGCATATTTCTACCGCCGACGGTTGTATCAACCGCTGTAAACTTGGCAATCTCCTTGACCGGTCGCGTTGCGGTCAATCTTAATTACACGGTAAGCTCGTCGGTGCTTAAGCAATGCAGTGAGTTGGCCGGACTGAAACAAGTAATTACTAGTCGCAAGTTTTTGGATAAGGTTGGCTTGGACGTCGGTGTTCCCACTGTGTTCATGGAAGATCTCAAAAACAAAGTAACTGTAGGTGACAAGCTCTTTGCATATTTGAATGCCCGTTTTCGCTCGGCCACTTCTCTGCATAGCTGGCTTGGCCTTGACTCCAAGACACATAATGATCCCTTGACGATCATTTTCACGTCGGGATCTACGGGCCAACCCAAAGGAGTCGTATTAACCCTAGGGAATATTGAGTCGAATGTGGATGCTATTTTGCAGGCGATCAATCTAAGCGAACGTGATGTGGTTCTTGGAGTTTTGCCATTCTTTCATTCATTTGGTTACACAGTAGCCATGTGGACTGCCATGGCACTTCCCTGTTCCGCTGTATATCACTTTAGCCCCTTAGAGGCACGACCCATAGGCAAGCTGGCTGGAGAGTTTGGAGCCACGGTTTTGCTAGCCACACCTACTTTTCTTCGCACCTACATTCGCCGAGTCGAAAAAGAGCAGTTCTCTAAGCTGGATACCGTTATCGTGGGTGCTGAGAAAATGCCCATTCCATTAGCAGAGGAATTTGAGCAAACGTTTGGAGTGCGTCCTATCGAGGGTTATGGTACGACTGAACTCAGTCCATTAGTTTCGGTGAATGTCCCACCGTGTCGAGGTGGAAACGCACAGAACTACCGGGAAGGTACCATTGGAAAACCAGTCGTGCGCGTGGAGACACGGATTGTCGGGATCGAAAGCGATCAACCCCTGCCGGTCGGCGAGACCGGCCTCCTAGAAGTTCGCGGCCCCAATGTCATGCTGGGATATTATAAAAGACCTGACCTAACAGCTCAGGTAATGCACGATGACTGGTATAGAACCGGAGATGTAGGCTTCATTGACAAGGATGGCTTCGTTACCTTAACTGGGCGATTGAGTCGCTTCTCGAAGATCGGGGGCGAAATGGTACCGCATATCCTCATCGAACAAGCCATGACTGATATAGTTGGCATGGACGATCAGGGGTTAGTCCGTGTGGCAGTTACAAGCGTTCCAGATCCTAAACGAGGAGAGAAGCTAATCGTTCTGCACACCAAACTACCTGTAGAGAAGCCCGAGCTTCTGAGACAACTGGCGGCCACCGGGCTGCCCAATATCTATCTACCCGGAGAAGATGGGTTTGTGGAAGTTGAGCAGATTCCTATGCTTGGAAGTGGAAAACTCGATCTCAAGGGAATCAAAGAAACTGCCGAAAAAGCATTTTCAAATTAGAGCTACCGTACGTCCACACGCAGTGCGCCTGTAAGACTGGTTCGCTGAATTACGCCAGCTGCCCTCGCATGTTGGAAAGCAGAGAGCGGTAACGGTGATAGAGCTTTCTTAACAAATAGCCCAAATAACCGTTTACCGAAAGAGAGGCCACCAACATTACTCGGGGCAATAGATTCTCGTCGGGTCCGTTGGAATTGGAATGTTTGGAACTTGAGTTACCGTCATCCGAAGGCGAATTCTGGCTCGAACTTGGAGTTGCCCCCGACATCTGGTTGGGGGCGCTCAATGCAACGTTGTTCGAATTTGGCTGTGTCGGTAGGCTGGGGTTCGTGTTGTTGGCAATCAAAAGCGGAGGTTGTCCTGATTGCGGCGAATAATTGCCTTGCCCCGATCCATTGGCAGGCTGAGTGTTGTTCTGCATCGCGGCCTGATATCCAAGCTGCCCATTGTACATTCCCTGATTCTGCGTCAAAGCGTATGGATCGTTCCGGGGATATGCCATCGGCGGATTAGCAAAGTTCAGTTGCGAGTTGGACTGGCGTGCTTCCAACTGTGAATTAACTTGGCCGGCATAACCTTGTCCACCACGCGAATCTACAAAATCCGGACCAAAGCGGTTACTCGTATCGATTCGATCCTGACCGTTCGGGATCGCGCCTTGCGAGTTACGAGTCGTTTGCTCATTACCATATGTCTGACCATTGAATGATTGGACAGAAAGGTCCCTTGGAGCCGTATTTTGAAATCGCTCCGAGTCTCCCTGCGCCGATGAGTCCCAATTTGATCCCACGGAATTATTGCGAGTTCTATTAAGTAAATCCTGTGCGCTGTTAGATATTCCACCGCGAGTGCTATCTAGCAATGACTCAGATGGCAACCGGCCCGACAAAGAACTATTGTTTGAGTTTGTACCGAAGTTTGGTGTTGGAGGCGGACTACTGCCCTGGACATTGACGACTGGGCTGTCGATATCGGTAAGTCTTCGCGGATCGGTTATCGCCACCGCGTCACGATCAGAGTAGCGTAACGGAAACGACTTTTGTATTTCGTCCAAAGAAGGCTTGCGAGGCAGAATTTCATCCCCATAACGAACAACAAATCGAGTGACCCTTCCAACCAACTCGGGCGGAATAGGGCTAGCCTTCTCTTTGTTGTCCGCCTCCATTCGCGTCAACTCGACCGGCGAGACCTGAACGATAAAACACAGTTCACCATTCTCATCGATCTCCCATCCATAATCTCGATCGAAATTCGTGTTTTCGCCATAGGCGGCAGCTTGCGCAGAAAAACGCGACGTGGAATCGGATTCCGAGAACCCCGGCAAATTAGGCAGGTTTAACTGGCCGGCAAGCAACCAAATAACGATAAGTCCGCATCCGTTCATCGTCTGTGTCCCATCTTGAACTCACAGGCCGTTACGTGCGCGCTGTGACGGACAATTACCCTCGAAACAACCATCAGGCACTCTGAATAAACTCAAATCACACTTAGTCACATGACAAGTGCTATCACACAGAGTACATAATTATCTGCTTGAATGTAAATACAGGTTGAAAGGGAGCCAGAACCAGCGAACCAGCACTGCACTACGATAACGCTTAGTCTCGGCAAAGATCTCACGTCCATTTCCGAGCATTGCAAGGCCATGTGGGACGAGGAAGCGGCGCAAAGCGATAATCTTGAAGCCTTCGATATTTTACCCACCCAAATAGGTGATGTGAAATTCGAACCGGCAAATTCTTTCCTGCTTGAAGCCCCCCCATTTAGTTTACCAGAGTTCTTCAATGAACCCATCTTTACCATTGGCGAGAAAATCGCCGACTCAAAACCAACAGCGTGCAAGTGACTAGCCCGCTTTTAAGAAGAATCGCGACTCGGCAGAAACTTACCCTCCCAATCCGAGCACAGCGAGAGGATGGCCGAATCCGGCTTAGTGTGAAAAATGTGTACCCCTCCTCAACCGATGCCCCTGCTTTGTTGAATTGGGTTGTAAATCTACAATACGATCCTTTAATTTTTTCGCGAGAAACATGAAGCTGGACAAGTCGACGGCTGGTGCTCGTTTTTTGCGGGAAAACCTCTGAATGTCAGTATTGGTGAACCCCTCCCAGGCCTTAGTGGGTCTAGGAGGGATAGGTTTGTTTTGGTAAGGCCCTGAAGGCGTTTATATATGACAACTAGCAATGGTGGTTCAGCCAGAACCATGTTTCAGAAAATTTGGGACGAACATGTTGTGTTGGCGGAGCCTGGCAAACAAACCATCCTTTACATTGATTTGCATCTAATTCATGAGGTGACCAGCCCACAAGCTTTCGAGGGATTGCGCCTGGCGGGCAGGCCAGTGCGTCGCCCAAATAAAACTGTCGCTACACCTGATCACAATGTGCCAACAACCAATCGCAATTTACCCATTGCGGATGAAATCTCACGTCAGCAAGTCGACACTCTGCGGGCTAATTGCAAAGAATTTGGGATCAAGCTCTACGACCTCAATGACGAACATCAGGGCATCGTTCACATTATTGGTCCCGAACTGGGATATACACAGCCTGGAATGACGATTGTCTGCGGTGATAGCCATACTGCTACGCATGGCGCTTTTGGGGCGTTAGCTTTTGGGATAGGTACCAGCGAAGTTGAGCATGTCTTGGCAACGCAGACGCTGTTGCAGTATCAACCCAAAACATATGAGCTTCGTGTCAATGGAGCCCTAGAACCTGGTGTGACCGCCAAAGATCTTATCTTGTATTTGATCGGACAAATTACGATGCATGGCGGTACTGGATACGTGCTTGAATACACCGGTTCTGTTATTCGCAATCTAAGCATGGAAGAACGAATGACGGTTTGCAATATGTCGATCGAGGCTGGGGCTCGAGCCGGTATGATCGCGCCAGACGACGTAACTTTTAACTATCTGAGGGGACGTCCATTTGCCCCTACAGATTTTGATTCTGCCATCCAACGATGGCGACAACTTGGGTCCGATGCGGGAGCTCATTACGATAAGGTGAGTACATTTGACGGTGCGGACATTGAACCTCAGGTTACGTGGGGCACAAACCCTGGACAGGTTGCTTCCATTAGTCAAAAGGTCCCCAATCCATCGGAATGCGGCGATGATTCCGAGCAGAAGTCAACTGCGGCTGCGTTGGATTACATGGGATTGAAGGCAGGAACTGCCATATCGGATATACGTATTGATCGAGTTTTTATTGGTTCCTGTACCAACGCCAGAATCGAAGACTTGCGTTCAGCTGCCAAAGTAGTGCGCGGTCATAGAGTGAATTCTCAAGTAAACGCGATGGTTGTTCCCGGAAGCGGACAGGTAAAACGTCAAGCAGAAGGCGAAGGGTTAGATCAGATTTTTCGAGAAGCAGGTTTCGAGTGGCGCGATGCTGGCTGTAGCATGTGTTTAGCTATGAATCCAGATCGCTTAGAACCTGGTGAGCGGTGTGCCTCGACCAGCAACAGGAATTTTGAGGGGCGACAAGGCAAAGGTGGACGAACCCATTTGGTTTCACCTGCCATGGCGGCCGCTGCGGCAATCAAGGGCCGTTTTGTTGATATTCGTGGCTGGGATTACGCGTCAGAGTAAGGAAGAATTCTGAACCACCTCGCAAGGATAGGCATTCACTCAAGTAGTTAACTTTCGATTTGTTACAAAAGATGCAAGCATTTACTATTCATACCGGCCTAGTCGCTACGTTGGATCGTTCCAATGTAGATACCGATCAAATCATTCCCAAGCAGTTTTTGAAACGAATTGAACGGACGGGATTTGGTGAATTCCTGTTCTATGATTGGAGATTTTTGGATGATGGCTCGGATAATCCAGATTTTGAATTGAATCAACCGGGCGTCCGCAGTGCTAGTATCCTAATAGCGAGACGAAATTTTGGCTGCGGCTCAAGTCGCGAACACGCCGTCTGGGCTCTGGAGGATTATGGCTTTCGAGCCATTCTAGCACCCAGTTTTGCTGACATCTTCTTTAATAATTGCTTTAAGAACGGTGTGCTTCCAATCAAGCTCTCGGAAGCCATTATCGATGATCTTTTTCAACGTGCCACAACCACACCTGGCTATAAATTGACCGTGAATCTTGAGACCTGTCACATTACTGACGAACAGGGCCTGGATATCGAATTTGAAGTCCAGGCGTTTCGGCGCCACTGTCTGTTAGGCGGCCTAGATGATATAGCCCTGACGATGGAGCACGAAGATCGAATCACTCAGTACGAAGCAGGTCACGGTATTGTCTAACCCGCTTTGTGTTGGTCGAAAGCCATGAGCGAAAATCAATTCCAGAGCAAGCTTCGCGTAAGAATCGCGTATAGTCGCCCGTTTGATCAGTAATCTACTTGGAAACTACTGCTCTATATCGGCGGACTGGCACTAAGGAATTAGGGCGGCTCCACCTACCGCCGCGCCGGCTTCTGCAAGTGCCCCCCGTAAACTCCATGGGAACGGCTGCAACATGTAAGGGGCACAGCTGCCAGGGCTGTAATAACCCAATGAGTATTGACACTCGTTCGGCGGATGGATTCCCATTTTGTACGGCAACAAAGCAAGATTGCCGACAAAGTGTGCTGTGCTGAGTAAGGGCTGGAGAACGGGGCCAGTTTCGTGTCCGTATCGCTCCAATTGAACATCTTCGAAGTAGAGTGGCTTATGGCATGCGCCAGGCGCCTTCCATTGAACTTCGCTTGGAATGAAGTTCCTGCCAACGAACGGTTCGTAGCCGGCCCCGCAATGCACAGGTAATCCCCATACATCCGCGACATACTGGGTATCTAAATCACTTAACAGATTGAAGGCTATTTTTCTAAGTGCACCATTGGGTGTCTCGATGAAGACCTGATCATGTTGGAAATTCAGCATCCGACCGGTAGCGATTACCATTCCCGTAACGTCGGTCCAATCCCGAACTTCCGCTTCCCGTGACAGTTGCTCCAGAGTCATCGAACGATTTCGAAACTCAGGAGACACATTCAGGTCGATGTCTTTAAGAGAACGGTCACGCAATCGGCTACGCATGTCTTCGCAGGACAACGAATTTCCAGGAATGCGTTTCAGATCTGGCAGGCCATCGCCATCTAATCCAGAATTGTCAAAGGGACTTCCTGGCGCGATTGGTTCGGCCTGCAGATCGGAAGCCGATGGTTGGTTAGAAAACGGACTCGCCGGAATCTGATTTGCTGTATCGTTTTGAAGCGGTGGAGGAGCAAACTCCGGTATGTCTAGTGGATCAGAATTTGGATCTAACGATGGTTGCGTAGGCAGTTCCTCTTGAAGCATTGTGAATTGCAACGGAGTCGCAGACGGCGGGGGAGCATCATCTGCAAATGGATCGCTCAATCCCGGTTGCTGGTAGTTGGCTTGGCGTACCATGCTAGCGCTCACGGAACCTTCCGAAGCTGCTCTCACTTTGGATCGTAATGGATTGCCGTCGTCAAAGGCTTCCCGAGCAGTAATTGTCGCCGTAGCGACTTGATTCGCGTAGTCGGCTTCAGGCCGTGCTTCAAACGCTTGGGCTGCAGTAACCGTTGGATGCTCAGAGCTCGATTGATTGACCCATCGGAATACGACTTTGTTAGACTGAGCTCCTGCCTGACCATAGCCGGGTGCCGAGTTTGCCTCGGTGGGACTTGCCGATGTGTATGAGAGTGAATTGGCTTGGGCGTTAGCCGGCTGTCGATTCGGATGCCAGGCAGGAGCCTGTGCCGAAGCAACACCTGACAGCGACATACTGATGGTTAGGGCAAGTGTGGGCGGCAGTTGCCGACTAGCCAATATCGCTCGATGTAGAGTAGTCAGGGCTATAATTGGGTGCTTCTTGCGTGATGGCAATGTCATGTGGATGGTTCTCTCTGACAGTTGCTGCCGAAATCTTTATGAACCTCGCATCCTTACGAAGTTCACTTATGTTTTTGGTACCGCAGTACCCCATGCCAGCTCGAAGGCCACCTACCAGCTGGTAGACAAAATCCGCCAACGCACCTTTGTAAGGTACGCGGCCCTCAACGCCCTCTGGTACGAGCTTGAGCAGATTTTGTTGGCCGGCTTGGCGATACCGTTCACTGGAACCTTTCACCATGGCTCCGATCGATCCCATTCCCCGGTAGACCTTGAAGGTTCTGCCTTGGTAGAGGATCGTGCGCCCTGGACTTTCCGATAGACCTGCGAGCAGGCCACCTATCATTACGCTGCTAGCCCCAGCAGCTATGGCTTTCGTAATGTCACCACTGAAGCGAATCCCACCATCCGCGATAATGGGAATACCTGCCTCATCAGCGGCTCTACAAGTGTTGTAAATGGCCGTAATCTGCGGAACACCAACCCCAGAAATGACACGTGTCGTACAGATGGAACCTGGGCCGATTCCAACCTTTACCGCATCAGCTCCTGCTTCTATCAAATCTCGGCAGCCCTCGAAGGTGGCTACGTTTCCGGCGACAACATCGATTTGCCATCGCTTCTTCAGCTGCCTAACTGACTCAACGACATTAGCCGAGTGACCGTGAGCCGAATCGACGATCAACACGTCAACTCCACGTTGGATCAGCTGCTCAGCACGATCGTAGTCAAATACGCCGACTGCCGCGCCTACCCGCAATCTTCCACTCGCATCTTTGCAAGCATTTGGATAGCGTTTCATCATGTCAATATCTTTGATCGTGATGAGGCCCGTCAGGTTGTATTCATCGTCAACCAGCAGAAGTTTCTCCACCTTTTTATCCGTTAAAATCTTCTCAGCTTCCTCAAGCGTTACATTTCCCGTGGCAGTTACTAGATTTTCTCGTGTCATCACGTTTTTGACTGGAGTTGAGTCACTCTCGAGAAAACGTAGATCTCGGCGGGTCAGGATGCCAGCCAACTTTCCGCTGCGCTCTACGATGGGAATCCCCGAAACATTCTGCTGGTCCATCAGGGCTTTAGCTGCGGAAACTTCTTCATCGGGCAACAAAGTAACCGGATCGACGATGATGCCATTGGCTGATCGCTTTACCTTGGTGACTTCTTCAGCTTGTGACTCGATGGACATATTCTTGTGAATCACCCCCAGGCCGCCTACTTTGGCGAGGGCAATGGCCATCTCGCTTTCAGTTACGGTATCCATGGGGCTGGACAGAATGGGAACCTTAAGCTGGATGTTCTTGGTCAGCCAAGAAGAAATATCCACCTCAGCTGGCATGAATTCGCTAAATCTAGGCTCCAAAAGCACATCGTCGAATGTAATTCCCGAATAAGCTAACTTGTCCATCGACCCTGGGTCCTACAAAAAAAGTCTGCTAGATTGAAACACAGACGCGCGCCTTAGAATCCCCCTCAAAGGAACGGCATTGGGGGGGGCCCAAAACTCTGATCCGCAAAGTGCGGGATTTGCGATTGGGGCAGGCATGCATAAAGAGCAGCAACGAGACTGACTAAATGAAACTGCAAATTATGGCTCTTTTGGTCTGGATTGACAACGCACCCTAATCGGGCATTAACCAACACCGCGCCTGCCAAATAAATACAGAAAGGCTAACCCCCGTTTCACCACGCTTGTCTGGGGCTGCCTCTCTCGTTAGCAACCTTGCAATCCCAGCGTCGGTCTCAACGCCACGGCACTCTCTCTGGTCTAGTGATTCGAAATGGTGAAGCGTGTGCTGCTCTGCCGCACCTTATCGGCCCACTTTCTGCCGCTGACCATGCCTATCCATGGAAGTTCCTGCCCTCATTCAGCCTGAAACGGATCACGTGCGGGCTGCTGGGGAATCCCGGTCGCTCAAGAAGCACTGATCTAATGTAGAATGATATGTGACACAGACATTGGCTATAGGACGAGTCGCATTGGCGTTACAACGCCATCCATCTTGATTTATTTAGGAGTCCTAACATGTCGCAACGCATACCATCGCGTGTTCGTACTCGGGTTGCAAGTCGCAGAAGAATCCTGGCTGCGAAGTCTCACTGTAGGCAACTTTGGTTAGAAGCTCTAGAGGACCGTCGAGTATTAGCTAACTGGTCCGGCACGCTCAACGCCGACACTACTTGGACAAACAACGAAGTTCAAGTTCTGACAGGAGACGTGACCGTTGCACCGGGAGTAACACTTTCCATTCAGGCCGGTACAGTCGTTAAGCTGGCCAACACAGGTGTGGATTTGTTTGTGCAGGGAACACTTCAGGCCGTTGGTACATCGGTAGCTCCCATCATAATCACTTCGTTGAATGATGATGTAGGGGGAGACACCAATGGAAACGGCAATGCATCGATTCCGCATGCAGGCGACTGGGGCCGATTGCAGGTTACAGGAAGTGCTCAGCTCGATCAGCTAGACATAAGGTACGGCGGCCATTTTTTTGGAGCCATGGTTCAATCTTTGGGCGCTTCCGTAGTTATCTCAAACAGTCGTTTGACAGATTCTGCCTCGGATGCAGTAAGGATTGAAGACAGCGACCCCGTAATCGATAACGTTACGTTTGAAAACAACAGTGATGCTGCCTTGAGCATGGATTTAAAATCTAATCCTGCAATCGTCGGTGTTGCCTTAATGAATAATGGTTTGAATGCACTGCAGGTCGATGCTGGCACTGTTGGGAGAGATGTTACCTGGGACAATCCCGCAATTGTCTATTGGCTAAACGATGATATTACCGTTCCTAGTGGGCGGACGTTGCGCATAGATGCTGGGCAAATCGTGAAGCCAGCACATAGTGGAGTTGAACTCTACGTCGATGGTACGCTTAGCGTTTTGGGTGATAGTAGTGCTCCGGTCATCTTTACCTCCGCTAGCGATGATGCCCATGGTGGAGATACCAACGGAAACGGCAGTACAAGTTCTCCAATTCCTGGGAGTTGGGGTAGGATTTACCTCCGGGACAGTAGTACGGGGAATTCGATCAATTATCTCGAATCGTATTACGGAGGCCATTTTGTTGGTCAATCGTTTTTAGCTCAAAACACGGACGTAGTGATCACTAACAGCACATTCTCACAAAGTGCATCCGATGGCGTTCGGCTGGTTGGTACGGACGGAAACTTGGTCAACAACTCGTTCCTGGACAATGCAGATGCTGCCATCAGTATGGATTTGACTTCCAATCCGACTATCAGCGGAGTCACGGTCTCAGGGAACCGATTGAACGCGTTACAGGTCGATGCCGGTGTCGTCGGGAAAGATCTGGTTTGGAATGATCCAGACATTGTTTATTGGCTAAATGACGATATTACCGTTCCCAGCGGAACTTCGCTGCAAATCGAAGCTGGGCAAATTGTAAAGCCCGCACACAGCGGAGTGGAGCTATTCGTCGATGGTGCTCTTCGAGTTTTGGGGAACAATATCGCCCCCGTTATCTTCACTTCAGCCAGCGATGATACTCGTGGCGGTGACACCAATGGCAATGGAAATTCGACAGAGCCAATCCGGGGGAATTGGGGCAGAATATTTTTGCGCGATAGTAGCGCCGGAAACACAATTGACTATCTCCAATCGTACTACGGTGGGCACTTTATTGGTCAGTCACTGCTGGCGCAGAGTACGGATGTTTCGATTTCCAATAGCATTTTTGCTTTGAGCGCATCCGACGGGATTCGCTTGGAAGAAACGGATGGGTATTTGGTTAATAACTCGTTCGTGGATAATTTGGACGCAGCCATTAGCATGAATCTTAGCTCCAACCCGTACATATCAGGAGTCTCGCTTTCTGGCAACGGATTGAACGCCTTGCAGGTAGATTCCGGTGCACTTTCGAAGGACCTGATCTGGGATGATCCCGATATCGTTTATTGGCTGAGTGAAGATGTCACCGTGCCACTGGGATATTCTTTGGAAATCCGGGCCGGGCAGATCGTTAAGCCAGCCCATAGTGGTGTCGAACTTTTTGTGGATGGAACTCTCCGAGTCTTGGGGGGATCAGGGGCTCCAGTCATATTTACGTCTGCCAATGATGACTCTCGGGGTGGCGACACCAATGGTAATGGAAATTCGACAGAGCCTACGCGTGGAAATTGGGGCAGGATCTACCTTCGAGATTCTAGCACAGGAAATACCATTGACTTTCTAGAAGCCCATTATGGAGGACATTTCATCGGCCAGGCCTTCCTGGCACAAAAGACGGACGTAGCGATTTCGAATAGCATCTTTGCCAATAGTGCGTCGGATGGATTGCGGTTAGAGGAAACCGATGGACAACTGATCGGCAATTCATTTTACGACAACGCTGATGCTGCGATGAGTATGGATTTGAATTCCAATCCTTCAATTTCTGGTGTCAGTGCCGTTGGAAACGGCTTAAACGTATTGCAAATCGACTCCGGAACGTTAGGCAAATCGTTGACATGGGACGATCCTGACATCGTCTATTGGTTGCATGACGATATTACCGTTCCGCTTGGAATGAAATTGCATATCGACGCCGGTCAAATCGTAAAGCCGCGTCACACTGGCGTTGAATTGCTAGTTGACGGCAGCCTGGAGATTGTCGGCTTGGCCCAATCACCGGTCGTTTTTACTTCTTCGGCAGATGATTCTCGTGGCGGTGATAGTAATGGCGACGGTACAGCCAGCCTCCCAGGTAAGGGTGATTGGGGACGCATCAACCTGAGAACTGGAAGTACGGAAAACCTCGTCAGCTACTTCGAAAGCTATTACGGCGGGCATTTTGTCGGGAACAGCTTTCAAGCCTTCGAATCGGAGTTGGCGATTTCGAATAGTCTGTTTGCCGAAAGTGCAGCGGATGGGTTGCGGCTTAGTGGAACCGATGCCGTCATCAATGGCCTCACATTTCTAAACAATGGTGATGCTGCCATCAGTATGGATTTGAATTCCAATCCTGAAATCTCTGGAATTACAGTCTCAGGAAATCATCTGAATGCCCTACAAGTCGATTCGGGTTCACTAGTAAAAAGTCTTGTTTGGGACGATCCTGATATCGTCTATTGGTTGAACGACGATGTTTTTGTTCCAGAAGGGCTGACGCTGCAGATCACTGCGGGACAGATCGTTAAACCCGCACATACCGGTGTTGAATTGACAGTCGATGGAGCCCTTTTAGTTTCCGGAAGCAATGCAGCGCCGGTAGTCTTTACTGCCGCTACAGATGACACGCATGGCGGGGACAGCAATGGTGATGGAGACGCTACGCTTCCCTTTCGTGGAAGTTGGGGTCGCATCGTATTGCGTGATAAAAGTGTAGGCAATTCGATTGATTACATGGAATCGCATTATGGAGGACATTTTGTTGGTAATGCACTATTAGCTCAAGATACCGACCTGACAATTACTCACAGTACAATTGCTAGTAGCGCCTGGGATGCCGTGCGATTAGTGGCTACCGACGCACAATTAATCGGCAATACCTATCGAGATAACGCCGGTGCAGCGATCAGTATGGACTTGAAAGCTTCACCCACCATTGTTGGCGCAACGATGTTGGGCAATGGGAAAAATGCGCTACAAGTGGATTCTGGCACGATGGGCAAGAACCTCGTGTGGGATAATCCAGAGATCGTTTACTTGCTAAATGACGACATCACTGTTCCACAGGGCCTTGTGCTGGAAATCCGCCCAGGACAAATCGTAAAACCCGCTCACAGCGGCGCGGAACTATTTGTGGACGGCTCTCTTCACATTGTTGGTACTCCATCGCAGCCAGTTATTTTTACGTCAGTTGCCGATGACACCCAAGGCGGTGATAGCAATGGCGACGGAAATGCAACCCTGCCTGGACCTGGAAATTGGCCAAGAATCTACTTGCGTTCCGGAAGTATCGATAATCTTATCGAAAATGCTCGCCTAACCTATGGCGGGCATTTCTACGGAGCAGCCATTGTTGCCGACGGCGCCATGGGTGAGATAAAAAATACGACCATTGAGCGATCTGCTCAGGCGGGTCTGTTAGCAATCAATCAGTCTATCATTGCAGTTTCTGACTGTGTATTTTCTGATAATCTGGGTGTAGGGATTGCAGCCGGTTCTGGCGCGGAAATGTCCGTAAATCGCAATGTCTTGAATTCAAACCTGAACGGTATTTACATCGAATCAGCCAAAGCGAACATTGTTGGGAACTACATTCAGAATCAACGATCAACGGGCCTGACTGTGGTGTCCGGCTCCACCGTCAACGCTTTCAACAATGTGTTCGAGGGTAATGCGACGGGTGTCTCTGGAGTTGCTACTGAGCTCCTATTAGCCAACAACACCCTTGTACACAACTCAACCGGTGTTTCCGCTGGCAACAATTCTCATTTGTTGTTGGTTAACAACATCGTCGCGTACAGCCTAGAGCGAGGGGTATCAGG
>JAGQOY010000128.1 GCA_020427005.1 Planctomycetales bacterium | reverse complement strand
TTCGGGTTAGGATTGGTAGATTTATTTCTGCCGCTCGCCTAATATCTTGTCAATGATTGTTTAGCGACCTCTTGGTCCGTGATTCTCAAGTTTTGAAATAGTGTTGACGTTCGTAAGGAAAAGGAGCAGACAGTGCAAAGAGAAATTTGGCTGAAGCATTATTGCCAGATCGTATTCTTGATACTTTGTTCGGTCTCTGTGAACCTACCTGCACGCCCTTTGTTTGCGCAGACTCCTGCACCCGCACCCGTGGTGTCACCCAGACTTCCTTTTTATCCGCTTGATGTTGCCATCAATCAATCAGGCTCAGTTTATATTGCAGACAGAAATCTACCTGGCGTGTGGCAATACAGTGATTCAACATTGACAAAACTCATTCAGGGCTCAGTAAGATTTCGGGAACCGTTGAACGCCAGTCGTTGCGTAGCAGTTGGGCCCAAGGGAGAGGTCTACGTTGGTGATACATCAACCTGTCGCATCTACGAAATTGATCCCAGTGGTAAAGCAACCGTAGTAATAGACAAACGGGTTGGGACACCAACCGACTTGGCGGTTGCTGCAGACGGAACAATTTACGTGGCGGATCTGGAGCTTCGCAGTCTATTTCGCATCTCACGCGACCATCAGAGTCTAGACGTTGTAGCGCAAGTAAATCCTCGTGGAGTTTTTGTAGATTCACAAAACACAGTTTGGGTTGTCTCGCAAAATGCAGAACAATTACTAACTGTAGGTCAAGACGGCAGCGTCACCAAAATCATTGATCATCGCGTCTTCGAATTTCCACATCAGGTCGTGGTCGACCAAGCAGGGGTAGCCTATGTCACCGATGGCTATCGGAAAGCTATTTGGAAAGTGGTCACAGGAAAGGAGCCTGCCATATTCTTTGAGGGCGCGCCACTCGATAATCCAGTGGGGATTGCAATTCATGAAAATAGATTAATTGTTGTCGATCCTCGAGCTCAAAGGGTATTTCGCTTTAACGAGGCCGGTCAGCCGGAAGAATGGTTTAGTATTTCCGGCGAGTAAACACTGGGCTGGGAAAAAGGCCTGGCTGTTGCAGGACTTAGTTTTGTGAATTCTGGGCTTTTTCAGCAGCTTACTAGTACCATTGGTAGGCATAGCGGTAGAAGCGATCGATCGACTCATCCCTAAGTTTGTGATCACCCACAAACGGCGCCAATTCTGATTGGTATTGCCGCAGGTTCTGCTGGAGTAGGATCTCTGAATATTGCCAGTTTGCCCAACTGGGCCAAGTGCTCCTTCGCCCCGTCTGCGAAAAACCATGCGTCAATGAGTACCATTCACTACTATGTCCCAGTGGACTACTCCATGCGGGACCAGTAAGCACACTTGCTCCAGAAGAACTACCGGATTGGTTTGTAAGATCCTCGGACCAAATTGAAAGCAGTGCTCGAACTCCATCTCGGATTTCAGATTGCTCTGATTTTACCAAGTCAATCATGGGTACCATACCAGCGGCACTCGTGCGGTGCGCGATGAGTTGAACTGCTGCAGCCGGATGGTTCCCAAGAATTCTGGAAACATTGTATTTTGAGACGATCCACTGAACGGGTAAGGCAATGTATACCAGTACGACTGTCCCCAGAACCCAAAGCTGCCTATGGAGCAACCAAACAAGCCCTTGTTGCTGACGTATCTTGGCCACTACGACACAAAATCCCCCCACAACTGCAGTAGTACCCAACAGACCAACGACTCGCATGGGTGTCAAACCATTGAATTCAACATAGATCCGCAAGCGATTGAAGACTGCGGCGGCCAATAGCAAATTCTGCAATGACCATACCCAGGTCAACTTCTTCAGAGTACTAATACGAGGATCCCTCAGGAGTTTACCTTGAAAGATGACAGAGATGCTCAGGGTTGCCCATGCCAAGGCAACGGTAAGCCAAAATGCCCCCTGGTGTGCATAGCCAGCGTAGTAGAAACCAACTGGAAATTCTCGCTTCCAAAGCGTGATGTATTCAAAAATAAGATAGATGGAGAACAACACGATCAAGCTGATCAATGAGTTTCTGTAGCCTCCATACAGTTTCGCTAGCTCCCTCGTGTCGTCAATTCGCTGTTGTCGAGTCTCGATAATCTTTCTATGGGCGGCTGGATAAATCAAGCCCAACATTAGGAGCCCACTCAATATGCAAAATACAACTTCCCCGAGATTAAACGACTTCATGTAGGCACTCAAGAGCTCACTCAGCTCAGCACTCACCCATTGGATTTGCGCTACCAAGTTAGGATTGGCAAGTACAAATAGCGCGGAAAAAGAAACTACAAATAGTAGTGGAAGTATTGCCTGGGATCCAAACAACCAAGTCTGAACAGACTTAGGCACAATCAACGCCGCATAGTCGGTACGCCACAATCTGGAGCATGAACCACTGACAATCCCGAGGACAAAGGTTAATGCCTCAGGTAACCAGGGCGCATAACCAGAAAGTGACATAGTCAAGCAGATTACGACAGCTACACCAGCCAAGATTTGAATGGATTCACCACACCAGGCAAGTTTCATGGCGATTGCCATTAGCAAAATAGACAATAGCAACGAAACCGAATTGCCTTTTGAAACTCCTTTGGTTACCAACAAGAAAGGAACACAAAATGCCAAGCAAATCCCCCATGCAAGCCAAGTACCAATGTGAAAAATCAATTGGTCCGTAGTGGTCACCCAAACCAATAGGGAAGCGATATCACGCCACAGCGCCCGCCCGGTGATCAGGTTCCGGTTGTCCGCTTGATTTGTAAGCGGCAGTGGCGTCCCGTGGGCTGCAGTGGTGTCAGAGTGAGGGCTGAAATCCGGCAAGTCTGAGAATTGAAATGAACCCATAATGGATCTCCAGAAAATTAACCGTCTCTCTCGCTAGAGATCCGACTGGCAATCCTAAGCCTTTTTCAAAAAGAACCTCGATCTGTCACTTCACGGAAACACGCAACAATCGCGTGGGAACTACCGTTTGTGATCCGGACTTTTGGCGCCCATTGCATGTCGCAATGACCTTTCGTCCGAAGTCGCAATTCAGATAATTAGGCTGAGAAACGCAAGTGATGGATCAACCATCGTGAGAAAGACTTTTGAGCAGCAAGAACGGTAAGAAAAGCAGCGATTAGGTTTCGCACATTTCCACAAAGTCAAACCAAGGCTACCCGTTTCTCTGGTAACCTCAGCGGTTTCCGTACGAAGACGAGCAACCCTCCAGCCGACCAATTTTCCTTAGTTCGAACCTGAGCAATTTGGAGGAACGAACAATGCCCAATTTGCGTTTATGAAGAACGAAATATGAGTACACAATGAGTACGCAAGCAAACGGTGCCTAGTTCATCCAAATTCTTGGACAGGGCAATCGCCGTACAAACTTGCACGCTGAATCCAGGAGATTCACTCTGAATCAAGGAGATTCACGATAATTCAAGGATCCATAGTCACAACCTTGCAGAATATGCTCAGGCCCAGCTGGAGATATCCAAGCAGCCTGTCATGTCCATTTTTCTTCCGCGCAGAATCTTACAGGCAATTTTGTTATGGTCGACAAACATTGGTCCCAGCCGAGGTAGGCATTTGCCGGGAAGTTGCTTACGCTATGTCGCTGATTGGGCAAATTCTGTGCAAAGGAATGAATAATTCCTAATACAGAAGGAATCCCCCAAAATTTGGAGTCGTGGCCGCCTGGTCTGCAGGCATCGGAAGTAAGCGCCGAAGCAAACCCTAGACTCCCAATCGTCAGTTTTCTGGAAATGATTGATGCTTGTACGTGAATGAGCGACTTCGGACAATAATTGAGAGTTTAGTTGGAGCTAGTTATGACATTCTTTGATGGACTATTTGAGATTCAAAGTTTCTTCACCTTGATGATGCTGATCCTACTACAGGCCGTTCTTGGATTTGACAATTTGTTATATATCTCAATCGAATCCAAACGTGTGCCGGAATCTAAACGGGGGTTCGTACGAAAATGGGGCATTGGTTTGGCCATTGCACTACGTATTGTGCTGTTGCTATTGCTAATGGTGGCAATCGAAAAATTGAGTGCTCCGTTCTTCAAACTCCATTGGCCTGGTTACTTCGAAGTCGATGTCAACGTACACGCCTTTATTGTCATTGCGGGTGGAATATTCATCATCTATACCGCAGTCAAAGAAATTTATCACATGTTGGCAATGCACGATCCGTCCGAGGAAAAAAAGCAAAACTCTGATGGCCGATCTGTAGCAAGTGCCATCTTCTGGATTGTAATCATGAACATGATATTCTCATTTGATTCGATTCTAAGTGCTATTGCGCTAACGAAGAAGTTCTTCGTCATTGCGGCTTCGATTGTGGTAAGTGGTGTGATGATGATGTGGTTGTCCGATCAAGTATCGAGCTTCTTGCACAAGAATCGGATGTATGAAGTCTTAGGACTTTTTATCCTATTCATTGTAGGAATCATGTTGCTGGGCGAAGGCGGACACCTAGCTGAATTGTCTTTTTTCGGACATCGCGTGGAGCCCATGGCCAAGAGCACTTTCTATTTTGTTCTGATCATCCTAGTGATCGTTGACGTCGTACAAAGTCGCTACCAAAAGAAGTTGCTCGCACAAGGAGAAGCACACTAATTAGCCGTGCGCAATTATGATCTGTGAGCCAAGGTCGTAAGACTTCGTTAGACCTAGGATAGTACTCGGACCCCGGCCGCTCACGAGAGCGTCACTGCTCACATCCCATGCCTATCCAGTGGTCAATCCGAGTAATAATCGCTCACGGGTCATATAGGGATTCTGATTTCTAGTTGCCCCAGAGCTTGATCTGAACGAACTCAAAGGTCGAGATTTTTTCGGCCTCGGGTGCCAACAAATCTAGGGTACATCCTTGGATCTCTGGCATGGATTTCTGGCCCTGAAAAGGCAAACAGGTAGGTAACGAAGAAGGCAACCGTTGCCAGTCCGACCATGGTCGGTCTATAATAACACCATGTGAAAAGACAGACCTTATCTCATCTCTCGTCGAGTCTAAGCATGGAACTTGCGTCTTGTCTGATTGGTGGTTGTGCATTGATTACCTTTGGCTTGGGGTTGGGTCGTATTGCTCCACCTCAATGGCACGCTGACAACATGTCTGACGAAGATCTCAAGAAATTGGCAAGTTGGGCCAGTATTCAAAAGTGGGTCAGAAAAATAAACAACATGCTGTTTGTAATAATGGGAGTAGCTATTGGTGCTAGTCCATTTGTTCCCAAGGGGCGCCCATGGATGTTGTTATGGTGTGTTGTATTGTTGATGCTCTTGTTGTGCATTCTGCTAGCCATGCTCGATGCGTTCAGTTCTCTAGCTGGCTATCGAAGAGCATTACCTGACGCCGCCCGCAAATCGCTTGGGCTACAATCAGGTGCCATGGAATCCAAGCTTTAGTGCGAAGCTCGAATAACTCACGCCACTCACCTACGTGAATGTGTAACCAGTGTTTGAACTCGCCTCAAGATTCAGTTAAGTCGCAAGAAAAGCCAAGCGCGAGCAGAGGTCCAGTACCTGTGTGCCGTCGCACGCGATATCCCAAGAACGGAGCAAATCTGCTCAATCTCCATACCTGCGAAGAATTTCATCTCAACGAGCTGCGCCTTTACAGGTTCGGTTTTCTCAAGTTCATTGAGGGCCGCGTGCAACTCCAGTAATTCTTCGTCATTGAATGCGAATCCCTCGCCTCCACAGGACAAATCGATGCGCCGACCTGGAGGTAATCGCTTTTGGGCGTATTTACGTCGGGCGCTATCGATCAGGATTTGGCGCATAGCCCGCGCGGCTGCAGAAAAAAAATGAGCTGCCCCATCCCATTGCCGCTGCGTATCGGGGGATACCAGCCTCAGGTAGACTTCATGAACTAAGGCCGTTGGCTGCAAAGTATGTCCGGCTGACTCATGTCGCAAACGGGCCCGTGCCAGTTGATAGAGCTCAGCATAGATTAGCTCGAATAATCGTTCCGAGTTTTCGCCAGTGGAATTGGAGCTTTCGCGCTGGTTACACAACGATTCGAGCAGCATATTGACAGTTCTTGCAGAAGCTTCTGTATACTGTGGATCCAAAGGGCAAGCCAAATTTCTAGAACCTCATGTGCGACGTCGACTTTCCGACGCCCCCCCGACAGGAGGCAATCCTCCAAAGGAAAACCGTTCGTATCTAATGAGGTGTCGCTCGGATGGTGCAAATGTGACAGAGCAAATATAAAAAAAGAGAAAATTCTTCTGGGGGCTACAAAACCTATCCCTTTTGCTCGAAGAAATCGCTCCAATTAATCAGGCTCAAAACTGAGTTAGGTACTGGCTGTCGTGAATGTCAAAACACATCGGTTCCAATAACACTCCTCCAACTTCTCAGGCTTCCACAGAAACTTTGGAACCGGAATTGAAATCCGAATTTGATCAACATTTCGAGCAATCACGTCGGGAGATGTTTGACTTTCTGGGTAGGCGTATTAGTTCCAAGCTGCAACGTCGAATAGATGCACATGACCTCCTCCAGGAAACTTACATGGCGGCCAGTCGACAGTATGCAACTATCCGGGCCAAAATCGATTTCCCGGTCCGTTTGTGGCTGCTCAAGATTGCTCGGCAACAACTGATAAATACTTACCGTCAGCATATTGGTTCTGCCAATCGTTCCATCGACCGAGAATGTGATTGGAACGACTATTCTTCTGCAGGCATCGCACATTGGCTCCTCCAATCAGGAACTTCACCGAGTAAAAACCTGCGGTATGAGGAGCTAAAAGCCAAAATCGAACAAGCTGTGGGAGAGTTAAAGGAAACAGATCGCGAAGTCCTACTAATGCGACATTTTGAGGGTCGCACCTACTCCGAGATTGCGACCCTTCTTGATCTAGAGGAAAGCACACTGCGGCAGCGATTCGGTCGCTCTCTATTGAGACTGAGGGAAATCACTAAGCGTCTGGGACTATTGGATCATCTCACATGAATCGCATGCTGGACCCGAATGAGTACTCCTTACCATCTGATGAACATGCCACAGAATTGGCTGCCATAGTTGACGAGTACAGTTCTCGTGTCGCTGCTGGAGAACCGGTTTCGATCGAAGAATACACCAAGCGACTGCCCGGATCCGAAACTGTCGTGAAGGAAATACTTCAGTCTCTTGGACTGGTTCAAACAATTCGCACTTCTCTCACTCATCACGACGTGTCGCCGCAACGCATAGGCGATTATGAAGTTATTGAGGAACTTGGTCGTGGTGGGATGGGCATAGTGTATCGCGCGCGGCAAATGTCGCTCGACCGGATTGTTGCCCTCAAGATCCTGCCCTTGGCTGCGAGTTTGGATAAAAGATGTTTGGAGCGATTTCGAATCGAAACTCATTCTGCATCGATCCTTCAGCACCCAAATATTGTGGCCATTTATGGAACCGGCTGTGAACAGGGAGTTCACTATTATGCAATGCAATATATCCACGGGCAGCCACTCCATTCCTACAAAGATTTCTCCGATTTATTGGACATCCGTTTCGTAGTTGGTCTGGCAAAATCTGTCGCGAATGCTCTGCAACATGCGCACGAACTGGGCGTTGTCCACCGTGATATCAAGCCTTCAAATATCCTGTTGGATGATGCGGGCAAAATTTGGGTAACGGATTTTGGCTTGGCCCAAATGGACGATTCAGCTACGCTTACATTGTCTGGCGATATCGTCGGCACGTTGCGCTACATGAGCCCGGAACAGGCGACAGGTGGCACTACCCCAGTAGATCATCGTACCGATATCTATTCGTTGGGTGCAACGTTGTATGAATTGTTGATGCAGAAGCCACTGGTTTCTGGAAACGGTCGATTGGAGATTCTTAAGAATGTAATGGAAATCGAGGCAAGCTTCCCTCGGCACGAGCGGCGTCTGCCACGTGACTTGCAAACCATTATTCTCAAAGCTACAGCCAAGGATCGAAACGAGCGTTACGCGTCGGCCGCTGAACTCGCCGAGGATCTTCAAAGATTCATTGAAAATAGGCCCATATTAGCCTGCCGACCTGGCGTGGCACAGCGAATCATCAAATTGGCTGCGAGAAATCCGGTAGCCAGCGTGGCAATTGCCATTCTACCGGTCTTCTTCTTAATCGGCATGACACTTTATAACTTAGTCATTGCTACCCAAAAACGAGAAGTTGAAAACGCACTACAAGTCGCACAACAAAATGAAAATCAAGCTCGCTTAGAAGCTCACAAAGCCACTGAGGTCAGCGATATCCTACAACAGTTAGTTGCATCTGCGAATCCTGACCAAACTACAGGCGCCGACTACACTGTTCGACAACTACTGGACGACCTATCTGAGAATGTCTTCGATCATTTAAACGATCAACCAGAAGTCGCCGCGAATTTGCGTTCGACCATTGGCAATGCCTACCGTCGACTGGGGTCGCCCGAACGTGCCACCCATCACTTAGAACTAGCACTTGAATTTCATCAACAGAATCGCTCTGTACCATTGACAATCGCTCAAAGTTTGACCGATCTTGCCTGGAACCTCGCTGCCCTAGGAGATTACCAACTGGCGGTAGTGTACGCGCGCCAAGCAACCGAAATTCACGCATCTCACCCTCCATCACACTCTGCAGTCCAATCGCTCTGGTGTTTACAACATTGCCTAATTTATTCGCAAGACTTTGATACAGCTGATTCAGTTGCGACACAAGCCGAAGAAATGGCCGCACGACTTAGCCCAGTTCCACCGGAACTGGCAAATATCAAACACGATCAAGCGCAGTCGATGACACGGCAGGGGAGGGCCATAGACGCAATCGCTTTCGCTCAGGAAGCTATCGAACTTCACCAACAAGTACATGGCAAACAACATCCCGAGCTAGGATGGGGTCACGAGGCGCTAGGACGAGCGTACCTGAACGCCGGAAATTTTTCCTCGGCCGAAGCAAGTTTTCGACAAGCCTTGCAGATCTTTGAAAGCAACTATCCAGCTCATCACAAAAGCATCCAGATGACGTTGGAAATGCTCGAACAAGCACTTACATCCTCCGGGAAGCAAAGCGAAGTCAATCAGTTGCGGCAAGATCGTTTGCGTGAGGAATTGGCAAAAATAGTAGCACCAACGCGGTTATCGGAGCATTCCCTATTGGACTCATTGTCAAAGCATGGATACGGTCTCGCGGCTGGCGAGCTGGTATTGATCATGCCTGAAGCATTTCAGACGTTGAATTCTGCAAGTTCTGCACTGACGATTCTTCAAGAATACAAATTGGACTTAATGTCTGAATACAAATCTCCCTTGAGCGAACCCAAACAGAGACAATTGGATGAGGTAGCGAATCAGCTGATTACATTTGCAGTTGATCATTGCCCAAACAGTGCGCACGAGCTTAATTCACTTGCCTGGCAACTGGTCGTAACTACCGAACCAGAGTTCCTACGCGCTGACATAGGGGTCGAGCTGGCCCAGCGAGCGACGAATTTGGATGGTAACATTGGTGCATTTTGGAACACGCTCGGCCTAGCCTATTTGCGGGCGGAAAGATATGTCGACGCCATTGCAGCTCTACAGAATTCGCAGTGCTTCGAAACCACGGATGAATACGATACCGTACTCTTAGCACAGGCCCATGCCCAATTGGGTAATCTCTTATTGGCTCAAGTCAATTATGACGCTGCTCGAACAGATTATTCGGCGCGCAAGATTATCAATCCTGAAATTGAACAATTTCTAACCGAAGCGGCAGCCGCTCTCGATAACACAACAGCTTCCCAATATTCGCCTCAGATTACCTCGAACAAATGATTAGGAAATCCAAATTGTGAGGATGGTGTAGTTGCTATTTCGATCGGCGCGAATACTAGCTCCGCCCCCGCAACTAGGTCTTTGAGCGTGCTGGAAACCAGCACTTGTCCGGGCCTTGAATTAGACGTTATCCAGACGGCCACATCACGTGCGGGGCCTTCCACTCGGTCCTCTATCTCGTCACATTCACCAGTATGTATGCCGAGGCGGATAGGTACCCCAAGTCGGCCTGCCGAAGCCCGGATTGTTAGCGCAGCTCGAATGGCTCGTGCAGGACCATCAAAGGTTCCTGTGATTCTCTTTGCCCCCTCTTCAAAATATTTTCCACGAAATAACTCAATCTCTCGCGTGGCGTGCGCAATTGCTGTCTTGATACTCGAATGAGGTACCGCTGTTGCGCCATTCAGATCAGCAATCAGGACAGTTGCCAAAACACGTTTAATGTGACTGTCATGGCGCACACCTGTTAGAAACTCTTCTATTTGATGGCAGATTTCTTGTTGCTCACCAACGAATGGTAAATGGTCGCTTCCAGGCAATTCAATGAACAAAGCCCCAGGAATGTTATCTGCCAAAAACTTACCTTCTTCTACTAACAGACATTGATCTCCAGTTCGATGGATTACCAATGTGGGAACCTGAATCGAACGCAGAATTGGCCGGATGTCGATTTGCGCATTCATTCGGGTTAGTGCCAGTGCCGCTCCCGGACTAGCGCCCATGCGCAGGTAGCTCGACCACCACTTTCGGAAATCGGCATCTTGTGCCATGCTGGGAGCCCGAGCTTCGATTCCCACTGGACCACCCCATTGTTCCCGAATGGCATCTAGGAATTTTGCGTGCTGCTCCGGTGTTGGTCCCCAGGGATAATCGTCTGCCCTGATGCGTCGCGCGTACGAGCCGATCATGATCAGCGCAGTTGTCTTTTGTGGGTACGTGGCTGCAAAGAGCGAGCACATCGGACCACCTTCCGATACACCGCACAAGACTGCTCTCTCTGAGCCAACAGCATGCATGACGGCCCGCACGTCATCCATACGTTGCTCTAACGTAGGCAATTGATCGGTTGGAACTTTATCCGATAATCCAGTACCGCGTTTATCAAAAAGTATGAGGCGTGAAAATGACGCCAAAGTTCGCAAAAATCTCGCGAACGATGGTTCTTTCCAAAACCACTCCAAGTGCGAGACCCATCCCATAACAAAGACGATATCAATCTCCCCTTTACCCATGACTTGATAGGCGATATTTACATCTCCGCTGCGTGCATAAAAAACTTCTGGGATTTCAAGGTCGCCCTCTGCTGGTGTTCGATCTACTAAATTCCTTGTAACTCCATTCGCCGAGGTCACTGATTCAGCAATGAGTTGTAGTTCCACTAGCACTTCACGAGCGGTCAATAGTCGCTGACTGCGATCTTTACGCAGCATTACCTCAATTAGACGCTTCAAGTCGTAGGGTTGGATACGGTCCAATTCCGGTTCGCTGCGTAGTATCGCAGCCACAATGTCGGCCTCATTGCTGCCTGAAAACGGCAATTTGCCAACCAACAATTCATAGAGGATCACACCCAAACTAAAAATATCTGTTCGATAGTCTAGGCTCTGCTTGCGTACTTGCTCGGGCGACATGTAACGCACCGTCCCCAATAACAACCCTAATCCTGTCGATAATTGTTGGTCATCGTTATCATTCATCATGCCCGCTTCAGTTTCAGTGCGTTGGGCAAGACCGAAATCCAGTACTTTCACCAGGCCATCATCTCGCACCATGATGTTTTCTGGCTTCAAATCACGGTGCACAATGCCTGCATCGTGTGCTGCAGCTAAGCCTTTGCAGATGCCGATAGAGTACTGCAACAAGGCGTCGAGAGGCTGCCTAGATTGGGCAATCGCCTGTCTTATAGATTTACCGTTGACGAACTCAGTGACCATGAAATAGAAGTCTGCATCGTTACCGATTTCGAAAATCGTCAATACGTTAGGGTGATTCAGGGCACTAATAGAACGGGCTTCTTCTTCAAACCGTCGAATCCAATCTGGATCGTCTTTGCGGTGGATAGGCAGTACCTTGAGAGCGACCTTTCTTTTGAGACGTTCATCAACCGCCAAATAGACTTCCCCCATTCCCCCCACTCCAAGACATGATTCAACACAATAGTGTTGAAATCGTGCTCCTTTATCGAAGCTCGGCGCTCGATTTCGGTTTTCGGCCACACTCGACACTCGCTCAGATTCTCGAATGGCTCGCAATTGTCCTGGAAGTTCCGCAGTAAATCGATCAACCTTTCCTTCCCACTGGCTGAAGTTCGCTAGCAGTTGCTCAACCCTCTCACGGACCGCTACGTTTTGTCCGCAAACTGAGTCCAAAAAATGCTTTCTAAGCAATGGATCATCAATTTGAGAGGCCGCAAGAAAAATATCAGCTTCGTTCATTTTTTTCGAGAAGTGTTCTAGAAGTGGTTGTTCAGATCAACAACATCATAGAACACTTTCGGTCACAAACAAACGCCGGTTGATGGGCTGTACCTGAGGCTCAATTGTCAGACATTACCACAACAGGGACTTTCTTCGGTTGAAACTCTCGGCCTCACCCATATCGAATTGGGTTGTTGGACTTTGACTTATCTCCATAGAAACGTTGTCTTCACTGTCAGCTCGAGCGGTACCCGCACTCGAATTCAAACGGTTGATAACCAATAAAGCATCTAGAGGCGTTATCCTGAGGTCCCCACTTACATCCAGCAGATTATTTGCGACGCCATCATTGGGTAGTTCCCCCCGCCCATTGAGCTGATTAATGATGAGAAGTGCATCTAGGGGTGTAACCAATCCATTGCCATCCACGTCCAAGTAATTGAATCGTGTTTTCCCGTCGACCGAGGTTTCTGGGCGTCCTAAAGCACTATCCAGTTCTTCAAATTCTGCAGTAGGTCCAAAAAGGTCAACAATAGCAGTGTCGCTATTTGCGAGTACCCAGTCCTTTTTATGGTGGTTATCCAAAACGTCCTGCGAATTATCATCCCAAGCAGTTTGATTCGTTCCGGAACCAAGCAAGAAGTTGCCTTGATTCAGTCCTCCGACTTCCGCTCCGCGCAGGTGAGCAACTCGAAGCGCCAAGTCATCGGCACTTAGCCACTCTCGCTGAATGGCCATAAGTGCAGCTTCCCGCTTGTCGTAGGCACTCGTACCAGCATGCAGCAAGTTTTCGTCACTTCCCCCAAAAATATGATCTGCACCGTTGCCGCCAAAGATGATGTCTCGCCCTTGACGTCCGCGCAGCTCATCATCTCCATCACCGCCCAACAGTACGTTGTTTCCTCCGCCGCCAACCAAAATGTCATTTCCAAAACCACCAAAAATCCAAGCGTCGGTTTTGACATTCTGATCGATGATCACGGTATCGTTGCCGTCAAGAGCGTTGACCAGCAATCGGGTTGTGGGAATGGGATAGACGCCAGTAAGAATCTCGTTGGTGTAGACAAGCAATCTCCCGGAATTTCCATTTCCCTTCCGCTGAACAGTTAGGTAATCATCGCCATCGGTTCCTTGTAGAACAAGCATGGTCTCACCCGGATTGAGTGGATCCTCAACAATCCCTGATTGCCCTATTCGAATTACGTGTGAAGTCGTTTCTCCTGTAGCGCCATCCTTGTCGGTTGCCGAAATGGTAACTGTATAGATTCCATCAAAAAGATAAATATGCTCGACTGTTGGAGGAACTCCTGGCTGTCCTTGTACGACTTGGATTCCACTACCATCGCCCCAATCAATTCGGTACGTAAACCCGCTGGCCTTGTCGATGCTACTTGGATCGGTGGCTGCCATTTGCACCGAGATGGCTTCTTCCTTGGTGCCGTCGGTTGGAGCCGACATAATGGTCGTTTTAGGAGCTACATTGCCGACGTCCACTAAGAAAGTTACTGAACTAGTGGCCGTTTGCCGAGCTTCAGTCGATCTTGCTTCCAGCGTCATCTGGAAGCTGCCGTTGTCTCGCACGTTCAAGAATAGATCACTCAGGTCTAGACCAGTTAGATCCCATACCCCGTCACCTTGGTCCGTTCCCACCGACTTACCTTGTCCGTTAAATAGTGCACCAATGCCAGGGACACCACGCAACAAGACCATCATCGATTCTGAACCGTCCGTGTCAACCAACGCTGCTTTGAGGCCTAGGCGGATCATTTGGCCTTCATCCCCAGCAACGTTGTCTGCCGCCACTATTGGAGCATCGACGACTGGATTGATGACAACCTGGACGGTAGCTGTTGATTGATCACCGTTGGCATCGATGACTGTATACTGGAAAGAAGTTATACCGGACACGTTGGCCAAGGGAGTAAACACAAAACGATCGTCAGTGGTAGAGTTGGGTGTACCACTATCATTGAAAACCACTGTCCCTAAAGATGGTTGGATGATGGACACAGTGAGAGGCAAGTCCAGAAGATCGATATCATTTGCGAATAGATCGAAGCTACTTACCGCATCCTCTTGAATCGTGAAAGAATCACTGACGGCGACGGGGACTGACCCTACTGCAATCTGCTCTATGTTCGTATACGCTACGGGCAGAGGTGTGTTGATCGTACCTGTGTTTGCGGGAGGGACTCCAATTAACGAATCAAGGATCACCAATCGGTCCCCCGGATTGGTAGTCGGATTCTGACCGTTGATACCAACTTGCTCCGTGTTGGTGACTAAGATCGGAGCAGAAAAGGCTCCATTACCAATTCGCGTTCGAATGCTGCCAGAAGTCGGACTATGAGCATCGATTTCAAACGTATCTGCCTGTGAAGAACCATTTACACTGACCTGGTCCGTTCCTGTGCCACCACTAAAACTGACCCCACCTGAAAAACCGATATTGCCTGCTGCAATATCAACGGCCAACGCATCATTTCCCTCAGACGCGTTCACTGCTATCTGATCAAAGTTATTTCCCAGTAGAAGAGTCTCGCTCAGACCAACTCCGGCACGGCCAATAGCTAGTTGCGATGCGTTCAATGCAATAATATCATTCTCAATTGTGTCATTGATCGAAAGGCTATTGATCGCTGTTGATCGCGTTGAAGTGAAATTGGCAATCAAATTCCCGGTTGGCGAAGAGTTGACAGTTACATTATGGGCACCGGCACCTAGGTTGACGGCCAATGTATCTCGCACACCATTAAGCGTCGTGGTCAACGGCGCCAGTCGATCCAAAACTAGCAGGTCGTCACCTGCCCCGAGGTTCAGGTTGGTCTGTCCCTGAAAGGCCGTTTGATTTAATGTAACTTGGTCTGAATCACTGCCCGTAGATAGTGAAATCGGTCGCCCAACAAAAGTCCCTGCCAAGCTGACGCTACTGCCTACACCAGGATCTGCGTTACCAAAATCCCCGACCAAGCCAATCAGCTGCCCTTGAACCAGCGAACCTGGAGAAGAAACCAAATTGTCACCTGCATTCAACTGCACGGTGCCGGCAGCAACGATTTGGGCGGCACTCAGAATGGTCAAGTCGCTTCCCACTCCACTCGTGTCAGGCACGTCGACACGAATATTGCCTACCGCACTTCGCACCTCCATCAATCCCAAACTGCCCTCGGTCTCTACCAAAACAACGTCGCCTCGACCGATGGCACGCACAGCCCCCGCAGAGCTATCGGCCGAATTTATCTCAATCGCATTGGACTGAGTCCCGATGGTTGCAGCAGGATTACTATTGACGCTATTGGCCGTCAAAGTAATATCATTGCCAATTAGATCCGCGTCAGCATCCGCATCAGCATCAAAGATTGAACCTGCCGTTACAGTTAACGACACATTACCATTGGTCGACGCTATTTGACCAACATTGGCATTGCCAGAAGTTTCTACCAGCACAATGTCACCGCCGGCATGAGCATTGAGATGGCTGCTTGAGTCAACATCTAACGGTACAGCCGCAGTTCCAATGGATGATACGGCATTCAAGCTGATTGCATTTCCCACAACATCTGCTGCCGTATCCGTCGGAATTGCAACAATCGTGCTGTTCGAATTCAGGCTTACGGAACCTCGCGTGGTGGTTACCGCCCCAATGCGCATAGGTCCAACTCTTTCACTCAGCTCGATATCGCCGTTCGTGGAAACATTGATGTTACTACCGCCTACATCGGTGCTGGCTGTAATGTTTGTAATTGGCCCTGTAATTTGTGTACCATCCAAGGCGATGGTTATTGCTGAACCGTCAACATTTCCTAAGATCCATGAACTTGCAACAGGCGTGAGGGTCCCAGTCCCAAGTGCTCCAAGATCCAAATTGATGAATTCTTCACTAGTTTCAAAGAAGGATACGACATCGGTAATATCGGCCTCTTGAATCTCATTTACACGCAACAAGGGCAGGGCAGGTGGTAAACTATTCTCAACGATGGCCGTGTGTAGGAGTATGTTATTCGTTGTTGTCGCATGGATAGTACTCAAATCAACTGTGGGCGTTGGTGTTCCCGTGGGTTGCCGCTGCCTTGCTAGTAGTTCGATTCCAATCGAGCCGGCCGAATTAACCACCAAATCTTCCTGGCGCCCATTGCTAATTACTAAATCCACAGGCAAACGAGTTCCTGAACCCATATTGCCCACGGTTGAGCGTAAATCTGCGGTATTGCTAATGATTCTGCCGCTTCCGGTTTTGACAATCGCACCCGCTTTGACAGTTGTATCTCCAACCGGATTATTGATCACACCGTTCAATGCAAGAGAAGGCTGGGTCGAATTCTTGATCGAATTCTCAATGTTAACATGCGTGTCCCCAAAATTCTGAAACACAGGGAATGAGAGTACCGAGCTATCTGGGGCATCTACAACAATCAGTGGAGTACCCAGATTAAAGACGTTAACTGCATTGACAGTCATAGGCTTGGTGGAGCGATTAATTAGGTTAACTTCCTCAAAGGCTCGTTCGATTGTGACGGACCCATTGTGGCCATCAACAACCCCTGTATCGTCAGCGGCGTTGCCCCGTCGAGGAATGGTCATCGAAACGTTACCGAAGGCAGAATTATTGTTGATCGCGTTCACCGTGATAGTAGATGCTGCTACCGGTCCGATCGTCGTTCCATCGGAATCCTGTATCGAGACTCCATTGGCCGTCGTTACAACTGCATTGCCGGCCAGATCCTGTTCAACTACCAGTATTGGTGAAGCGGCACCAGCGAGAACGAGATCCGCATTCCAATGAATACTGCGATCACGCTCAAAGGACGAAGTAATTACACCACTCCCAGCTCGATTCGTGTCGTTTTCTTTGACGAATATTTCAAACTGTGAAACATTGGCGTCCGCCAAGACGGAAAGATTCCGTGTCCGAATCTTGGCTTTATCGCGTGCGTCAATTGTAGAATCGGTATCCATCCGAATTGTGCCTACCGCCACTGGATTGAAGTCTATGCCGTCTTTGTCAGTGGTAGATTCCACCTGCGCACGGATACCCGTGTTGCTTGAACCGCTGAGAGCTGCCAGATTCACGCTGGTAGCATCGATAAACGAATCACCACTCAGAATCGTGCGAGTGTGCGCATGTACCTCACCCGTTGCGATTGAAGACACATCCACAAAAAGTCCGCCTGAACGAGCACTTGCGTCAGACTTCAGATTGACTCCAACCACATCAGAAGTGAGCGAAACAGTGGGAGCTGAAATCGTTGAGAAACTGCCGACGTTGACCGTGGCCAGTGCCGGAGTTGCTGCAGTACCTAACAAAGTACTGGCCGTTGCGAATGCGTCGGACGAGATCCCTCCTGAATCCGAATTCGCGTTGGCACCAAAGTAATTGGGCCTTCCGAAAACGTTCGTTGGATCATCCGGATCGAGGAGTCGCTCAGCACCAAATTCAGCTTGCTCGGCCTGAGCCAAGACTTGCACCTGATTTCCTGCGACGACATCGACAAATTCACCAATTGTGGCTGACAAATCAAAATCACCGTTGATGTGGGTTGTAGCTCGCCCGGTGGGAAACCCTGCAATGGCACGAGTATTGGAAAACGCATCTCCGTCCTGTTCCGATTCCGCACGCAAATTGAAGTTGTTGGCAGCATTTATGGTTGTGCCTCCTGACTCCGATGTTCCACTTACATCTGCGGACAAATCGGCTTTCATGTCCAAATCTGCTTCAGCTCGTCCTCGAGCCACTAGCCCAGCACTAAAATTGCGAGCCACCGCGGCCGCGGACGAATCTCCTTCGGCCTGAATCGTAACGTTGTTGGCAGTCAAATCAGAATGTCGTACATTTGCATCGGCAACTGGCTTAAACGTATTGTTAGCCTCGGATCCAACAACACCTATTAGCGCTCCGCCTGATCCTTTGGCAAATGCAAGCGATATTTCATCATTGGCTGTTGCATCACCTTCCTCGATATTCATGGCTAATACGCTTGGATTGCTACCATCACCGATTCGGGATTCAACAAGAATATTTCCGGTGGCTAGGATGCTCGACGCGGTCACCAAGGTATCTAGCAACGGCCTAACGACAACATTTGCTTCCGACTTACCGACAGTCAACACGCCTCCAATGGCAATGCCTTTGGCAAAAGCATCGGCATCGACTTGTTCGGATGCTTTAACGTTTACGTTTCCACTTGCTTGAATGGTTGCTCCAGATACAGTAACCGAACTCGACGGTACATCCTCCAGGAATCCGAATTTTCCAACACGTTGTGCAGGCACTACCGACGTAGACGAGGTCACTCCATTTCCTGATACGATTCCACCTGTAGCCGCCCTACCACTAGACAACCCGCGATCCGCTACTTGCGATAATACGTCAACAACACCAGCATCAATGGCCGAGCCGGGTCTTAGCTCGGCTGCGGATGTGCCTTGGATGGTAACTGTGGTTTGTACTCCTCCCGCACTCGCCAATCCAACCGTAACTGCTCCACCCTCTGCTTGTCCCTTGTTGTTTGATTCGGACAGCACACGAACCAGGCCCGGCGAACTAATTGTGCTGTCGTCCATGACGACGGCGCTGACTTGCGCACTCGATTCCGTTTCCGCCCGTGCAGTGTTACCAGCAATGGCTGCCGCAGCACCTGCCTCTGCTCGCGCTAATGCTTCTCGTTCGGAAACGATTGTGCCTCCGCCAGGAAGATTGATTATCAACGGACGATTATGGATGGCATCGATCGTAATATCGCCACCAGCCTCGATTGAGGTCGCACGCCCAACTGCTGCGTGAACTACTGGCGAAACACTCGCTCTAGAACGCGAAAATCCTAGACTCGCTCCTCCAGCCAATTGCAGTCCCAACATATCTGAGGTCGATGAGCTATTCGAAACGGCATTCACGTCAACAACATCTGCAACTTTGATGTGCGAATTCGAAGCTACGTCTTCCCGACCGAGCGATGCCACCACCTCGGGAGACGTATCTGCAGTCGCAAAATTTAAACCGCCAGCTGCGCCAATTCCAGCACGAATTGCTAAACCCTGGGCGTTCGTTTGTGCAGTAGCCGTTGCATCAACGACAAGGCTACCTACCGATGTGCCATTAACTTGCCCCACTTCGACATTGTCACCCACCAAAGCTTGTGTAGTGCCTTCCGCAACTGCCTTGGTTACCGTCACACCGGCTGCAGCTACCCCTCCAATCGCTCCCTGGCCTGTGGTTGCGTTTAAGTCAGAATTAGAGCTAGCGGCAACCTTCAACAGACTTGCTTGTTCAACGCTTGCCGGACTATTTGCATCGCCATCCAACCGAGCGGTAGTTGAACTTGTATCTTTGAGCGATGTCACGGCGGCCCCTAAAGCACCTCCAATGGAAACATTAGCAGATAAGCTCCGTCCCAGTGCATCGTGATCCGATTGCGACTGAATAATGACTTGGTCTGCGTGGTCAACTCGCCCCGCAAACAGTACATCTGTTTTCACATGAGTGCGTCCAACGGTTACGGCTGCCCCTACGGCGAAAGCAGCCGCGCCGGCTGCAGAGCCACTATTCGCATTCAGATCCGTCACTGTAT
>JAGQOY010000127.1 GCA_020427005.1 Planctomycetales bacterium | reverse complement strand
TGGGGGTATTGGACTCGCCCAACACAGGCGAGAATTTGGGGCTGACAGTTGACTGCTTGGGAATTGCTCCGCTGGCCCCGACAACTTCAAACGAATCACACGACAGTTTGCGTGAATGTCTAGTTAAACCACTTCAAACAGAGCATAGGCATGTTTGCCCCAATGCATTGGCTTGGGATGTAGTTGCCGATAAATCCACCTTGAGCAGGCAGGACACGTGGGGATTTTTAGGCGGTTTAGTCGATATGGCCCACGTTTTCATCAACAATCGCGTAGAGCTTTGCCAGCCAGTGCTACTAGTCAATCGACCCGATGATGGCCGACCTCCGTGCCCGTCTACGAACCATTCCGTAGCCACGGTTCCCAAGCTATTCGTCAAGCGTTGCTTTAGTGAAGAGTACTTGCCTTACGACTTTGTCCCAATCGATTTCAATTTTACTTCTACCATGGGCGTTTCCCTGCGTACGGAATTACCCCTGACTTCTTCTCAGCTGGCGAATGCGGCCAACCGTATCGATGCTCAACTCTCGAACGTGAGTGAAAACATTGCCCAATTCCACGCTCAATTAGAGAATTTGCAATGTTGGATTTCCGAAGAACTTAACTCCATGCAAACCGTTCGAGGTTTAGGGCAATTCAACGCTACGCTTGCCTTACGAAGTGCGGTTCTGCTAGATGGTTCGTCCAACAAAGAGAGGCTGGTGGTTCCGTACTATACATCTCCGTCCCATGTACGAATTCGATTGTTGGACGATTCCGAAGTAATCGTGGCAACTGCACAGGCCAAAGATTGGGGATTGGTCTGTGAACGTATCGAGGAAACGGATACTTCTGACAAGCTGCAGACAGGATGTTGGTTGGCAAATTCTATTCGGCAGCAAGCCCGACAAATGGTGGCCAGTTCATTGGAGTCCTTGGGGCAGAACTTGCTGCAGCTTGCTCATCTGGTCCAAGGCAGTGAAGTCCAGATTGCTCGGCAAGAGGCCCCACTGGGAAGCATTCGGTAAGAACATTCAACCGCGTGTCTCGCGAACTCGCACTGCTCGTAGAGGGAAATTGAGATCCTTGTAGAGTGAAGTCTTATCGAAGAAAACTGCGAAGCCATGCCCTTCGAGTCATTTACCTTCCAAATGAAGTGAAACAAAATGCTCGTAATTGCATACTTGGTTACGCATTTGCTGTTTCAAAAAGGCTTTGTAAGTAGCGTCCAGTCTCGCTGTGCGGCTGCCGAGCCAATTCCAGAGGGGGACCGGTGGCCACTATTTCCCCACCTTCACGCCCACCTCCCGGACCGAGATCAATCAACCAATCACACGACCGGATAATGTCCAAGTTATGTTCTACAACAACCACTGTGTTACCGCGCTCAACTAGATCATCAAGCACGATTAGCAACTTGCGGATGTCTTCAAAATGTAATCCAGTGGTCGGCTCATCGAAATAATAGAGTGTTTTCCCGGTGGCCGGACGTGCGAGTTCAGAAGATAGCTTGATGCGTTGTGCCTCGCCACCACTGAGTGTGCTAGAACTCTGCCCCAAGGTCAGATACCCTAGTCCAACCCGCTGCATGCTTTCCAAGATCCTGACAATTGTTTCGAAATTCTCAAAGAATTCCAGTGCTTCATCGACAGTAAACTCAAGAACATCTGCGATACTCTGGCCGCGATATCGAACCTGAAGGGTCTGTCTATTAAATCTGCGACCACTGCAGGTACTACAAGTAACGTATACGTCGGGGAGAAAGTTCATTTCGATTTTCTCCTGTCCTTGTCCTAGACATTGGGGGCATCGACCATCGCCGGAGTTGAAACTAAATCTAGAAGACGAAAACCCTCTTTGTTTCGACTCACGTGTGCCGGCCCAAACTGCTCGGATTTTATCGTAAACTCCGCTGTATGTTGCCGGAGTACTACGCGGAGTGCGGCCGATGGGTGATTGGTCAATTTCTATGATCTTGTCTAGTAATTCACATCCTTCGAGCGATTCGTATGGGCCAACGTGCCCATGCGACATTTTCAGTCCTCGCAATAGCGCAGGTACGACGGTGTGTCCGACCAATGAACTCTTTCCACTACCACTGACACCTGTTACACCCACAAGCTTACCCAACGGAATCTCACACTTGACTCTCTTGAGATTATGCAGCGAGGCGCCGGTCAATCGAATCCAACCATCCTCTCGGTAGGGTCGAACCTGACGATCTAAATACGCAATTCTTTCTCCACGTAAGTACTGAGCAGTTAGTGTATCCGAACTACTTACAAATTCTGATGCAATTCCTACTGCAGTAATGTGTCCACCACTTCTGCCAGCTCCTGGCCCTAAATCTACGAGTTGATCAGCATGGCGCATCATGTGTTCGTCATGCTCAACAACCACCACAGTATTACCCTGACTTTGAAGGTTTTTTAACGAATCGATTAGCCGGTCATTATCTCGCGGATGCAATCCGATGGATGGCTCATCTAGTACATAGCAGACACCAGTCAAACCGCTGCCAATACTTGTGGCCAGTCGTACACGTTGTAATTCACCTCCGCTCAGTGAATCTGCCCGGCGATTCAATGTTAGATACCCTACGCCAACTTGATTCAAAAACGCAACTCGATGCAAGGCACCGTTAACAATTGGCTTGGCTATGTGAGAATCACGCGAATTAAGACTCAAGTCTGCAAGCCAGGGAGACAATTCGGCTAAACTCTGCTGAGTAAGCTCAAATATGTTCTTGTTATCTATTCGCACAGCCAAGGCTTCTCGACGAAGTCGTGAGCCCTGGCAACTCGGGCAGGGAGTAGGGCTCTGAAATAGCCCCAACCATTTGCTGTCTTGGTATTCCCCATCGCTGTATTTGAGTAAAAGTGAACTCAACTTTTGAAGTAATTTCTTTTTGCCCGCTGACTTAAGTTGTTCAGGTGGATTCTCCCAAGCGATGCCCAGTTCCTCAATGATGGTGCTAAGTTCTTTTTTTAGCCGTTTTTTGATTTTATTAGGTGCCGAATCATAGATGGCACATCCACCTGCGGCGATTGATTTGTTCCAATCTACGATGAATGAAGCAGAATCGAATTGTGAAAGCTCCCCCATGCCTTCGCAGTCAGGACAAGCGCCGTAGGGGGAGTTGAAGCTAAATGTGCGTGGTTCAATCTCCAGGTAACTTGTGCCGCAATCAGGACAAGAAAAAAGCGTGCTAAAGAGCCTTTCGTGCCAGATATTGGGTGCGCTATTTTGTGATGCCTCTGGTGGCAGGTAACTGACACTGACCAGTCCGCCCGATAGCCGAAGTGCCAAGTCTATGGAAGTGGATATTCTCGTTCTGGCTTCATCCCGGATAACGATCTTGTCGACAACTGCATCCAGTGAATGCTCTTTTCTTACAGCCAACTCAGGGACCGCATCGATATCGTACAACTCGCCATCTACTCGCAGGCGAACCAGACCACATTTGCGAATTTCGTCAATTGCTTCTCGATGACTTCCCTTGCGCCCTCGGACAACCGGTGACAACATAACCAACCGAGTACCTAGGGGTAGCTCAGTTATCGCGGTCAAGATATCGTCCGTTGATTGTTGGGTGATGCGGCATCCACAGTTGAAGCAACTGGGCGTTCCCACCTTAGCCATCAACAGTCGAAGAAAGTCATAGATTTCTGATATTGTGCCAACTGTACTTCGGGGATTTCTTGTACCGGTTCGTTGATCTATACACAGAGTGGGTTGCAATCCATCGATAGCGTCCACATCTGGACGAGCTAACTGATCCAAGAATTGGCGAGCATAGATTGAAAGGCTCTCGATGTACTGCCTTTGTCCTTCTGCAAAGAGGGTGTCAAATGCAAGCGAACTTTTTCCGCTGCCACTGACGCCTGTAACGACCGTCAAACTTCGGTGGGGTATTTGAAGCGATACGTTCTTGAGATTATGGGTACGCGCGTTACATATCGAGATTACGTCTCTTGAACACGTGTTTGTCTGGCAAGAAGAATCTGGGAAATCAGTTTTGGTCAACGGAGTAGTTTCAGTCGCTATCTGTAGCTTGTTCAGCGATTTCACGGTAAATATTTTTGGCGGAATCGTAGGCTTGCTTGGCTGCCTCAATTTCCTCAGGGCGAATTAACTTGACTTTTTGCCTCCAACAGGTATCTACTGCCTCTTGGCACCACACGGCGCTCTTGCGGCTGGCGCGAACTGGGTGGCCGTCAACTTGGATGAAGATGGGGTTGCTGTGCATGGAAGGCAAAACGCGTATGGCCGCCCAGCTCGATTCCTGGATATCCACATTGAAGGTCAGTTCTTGCGGTTTTCCATCGGCGACGATTTCACTCTTGGCTACGGCATGGCCGTTAATTACCAACTCAACTGGAACTTTTTGAGAGGTCCCAATTCTAGCTCGCTCTAGATGCCAATAAGGCTTTTCATCCAGTCTACGAGCAGCAATGGCTCGTGCAGCATCGTTTTGTGTTTCCGGCAATAGTGCCGCCACAGTGCAAGTAACACGTTGCGGGCCCTTTGAAGTAGCCAAGACACTGGGTTGCCCCCGTTCTCCCGGAGCACCAAGTTCTTGCTGCCCCACAGCAAAGGATAACAAGTGACTCAGGCCGTCACTTACATAACTTCGGCCAGCTTTCAGCCCCTGTACCCATTGTTCGTAGTTGAGTTTTTCCGCTTCGAATAATCCAGGTACTTGAACATAGCTACGTCCTAATCCAACTCGTTCCCCATAGATACAGGGGAAATCCGTTTCGCCACTAATCCGCGATTGAAATCCACAATTGAGCGTGTGATACCAGATGTTGAGTTCCCAAATGGCAGGCGTATCGACGGCACTGATAAAATCGCATGCCCCCAAAGCAGTTGTAACAATATATTCGTTTGCACCAATGCCATCAAAAGGAGGCATAGCATAATCCGGTAGTTTGTTGGCCGCTCTACCGCGTGGCAAGTTAGCCTGAGAATTTGCGTTTCTAGGAAACGCACCTCTGCTACCATCGGGTAAGTAGTCAGGCAGTGCCAGCCCCCAACCGCTGTGACTATACCCGACGACACCGCCTTGCTTCTGGCCCCATTGCAGAACCGGCATGGTCCAAGATGGCCAATCCTCGATTGCCTTGGAACCCGGATAATCGTCCTCTGTCAAATTCAGTAGACATAAGTGACCTGCATGAGACGAAGGGAATCCACTTACCTCTACGTCATAGCGCATTAAATACCCTGGCTTGGAAATTGGAGATACACGACCTTCAAAAAACTGTTTTTGAAAATACCAACACGGTCCCCAAGATAAGACGCAACCCACATTGAGATCCTCGCCCAATATATGTCGCATCATATCTGCGGGCGTAACACCTTCCGATGGGTTCTCGTAGTGCGCACAACCCGCAGCATGAACGTGGTGGTCTCCGGAGAACCATCCTTGTTTGGCCATGTGGATCCATCGCTTCAGTTGAATTTGAATTGGATCGGGTTGTCGCTCCGTTGAGATACTGACTTCGATCGGTTGTTCCAAATACTCGGGACCTCGGTAAGCCACAATTTGGTATTCGGCCGGCGCCAATTGGAGAAATTCTCCATCTGCTCGATAAACCTGTTCGTGAAAGAAAAAATCTGGTGCCAAACGACGGGATGGATTGGGGTATACTCTGCCCTGCCGATCTTTAATCAGCAAACTGCACGTAGTGGGGCTCCCGTCTTCATCACGAATTACGAGGGGAACCTCTACTGAAGGACGGCATCGAAAAAGGATTGGCGCATCGCTACGGAAGCCCAAATCTTGTGTCCCTTGACCAACATTTAGTGCCAATGTTGCTTCTCGCGATCCAGCATCTCGACTGTAAAGTTGCAGAATTCGGTACTCGACTCCTAGTCCTGAAAGAGTGCGCGTCATTGGTTGCGACGTAACCATAGCGATATCCAACCATCTGCGCGCACTTTCTACCGGTGTAATATCGATCTTCGGATTCGGTGAAGCAGTAGATCGACGAACCATGGGTTCAGCCTGCGGACTACTGCAGACTAAAGGTGCCGTCACGCCAGCTTCATTAACGACTTTTACCAAAAAATTGGTCCAACCGCGCTCGTCCAAAACAGGGGCAGCTGGCCCGACTGCTACTTTGACGCGACTTTCGGGATTGATGTTGACAACTAACAGACAGTGTTGGTCCAGCAGATTTTGGAGCTTGGCGACAACGGTAGCGTCGCCGTCTGCTTCATACAACGCCTTGAGTTGTTCGAGTTCGGCAGGTGGTAACGGACTTCCCGCAAGCTGTAACGCCATAACAACACGTTGTACCGAGGCTTCAAACGGCTGCCTTTCGACCTGGGCGACACTCAATTCCTGGCTTTGGCACCAGGTACCACCACATAAACTAAACAGACTCAAAACAGTCAGTAACTGCTTTCGAAACATCATCTGCTCTCCGAGAACTGGAAATATGTGCACTCTTGCCTAGGGTGCATGCTGCTTCTTGTGCAATGCATATGGCGGTTTGTTCAACAATATACCAATTTCAGGAAGCTGCAGTGACTTGTTTTGACCATTGGTTGCTGCATAAGTGCCTTGGCTTGGCGAAACCCATTGGTCAAGCAAGATTCCATGGTATCAAGTCGAATTCCTGACCAGACCTTCCATAGGTTGGCAGGCATCCGATCGGAAAATTGCGTTTGTTGACTTGCACACCTCGGGGGCTAAAATAGAGGTCACTTTCCGACGGGCGTCCACCGCTCCGTTCCAATCTGATTCCGGTAGCACGATGGCTAGTTGGGGGCAGATTCCCTACCTTTGATATGATTTAAACGGACTTTTAATAACTAATTTGGGGGGGCTAGCCCGGTTTTTAGCGGGTTTGACTTCCAGTGTGCTGCAGAGTTGCCTGGAGTGATTTCGAATCACTGCGGCATTTCCTTTATTTGCTTCGCGGGCTATTTGGCAGTCATTTCGTAACTCCCAGCTTGGCGGATCCTCGCTCAAGTATGGGAAGCATTTTGGAACTATCATGTTCAAAAAGACTATAAGTTCACTGGCTGTCGTGGGAATTCTGTGGACAGCTTGCTTCGATTGCTCCATGGGGCAAGCTATCGATGGAAGTGAAGAGGCTCCAAAGGTCAGTTTCTCATTTGACCGCGTTACATGGCGTGAGGTCTTTCAATGGCTTGCCGTTCAATCCGACTTGGCCCTGCATATCAACGATTTGCCCCAGGGTACGTTCACTTATCTGGATCCTAGTGAATATTCGCCCGAGGAAGCAATTGCCAGAGTGAACTTGTTCTTGATACCTGAAGGATTTGCCGTAATCCGTTCAGAAAAGTTACTCACAGTACTTGGGCTAAATGACACTACCAGCCTGCAACAACTGGATGCCTTGGCTCGACCTGTGGTGGCCGGCGAGCTGGAGAATCAACCGAAGTACGATTTGGTAAAGGTCGTGTGGGCACTTGATAAGCTATCACCGTCGCTAGTTGTTGCGGAAATACAACCTTTGAAAGTCATTCTGCCGCCTGTGGTTCTTCCGAATAGCAATCAGTTGGTAATCGTCGAAACGGTCGAGAAGCAAAGATTGATCGGTGAATTAATTCGTGCCATGGAAGCCAAAATGTTGGCACAAAAGCCAGTGGTAAAAAGATTCGAATTGGTGCATTTGACGCTTGACGAATTCTTGGCAATCGCGGGAACTCATCTCGGTATACCAGCCGGCCAAACAAGTAGTACGCAGCTCACGATTTCTACCGATGTAGCCGGGAAGAAATTATTTGTTACCGCAACTGAAGAAGCCTCCCAGTTATTAGCCGACTTAATTGCAACGGTTGATCAATCAGAGAATTTGACTGCTCCAGAACCGACGAGTCAGGTTATGAAGTCGCATCGCGTGCCGGAGGAAAGTCTTCGCTTGGCATACGACGTCTTGCATACGCTGTTGGCTGACAAACCAATTCGCCTGTCCATGGAAGTAGCGACTAGTAGCATCGTTGCACTGGCAGAACCAGAAATTCACACTTTGATCGAAGAAACAATTCAAGAGCTTTCTGGAGCTGAAACGGAATTTCAAGTCGTCTATCTTAAAAGTTTGGATCCATATTTCACGGTCGCATTACTTAATGAAATGTTCGACCTTGATAATCGAGCCAAGACGGGTGACTCATTTGTTCCCCGTGTGGATGCAGATCCGGTTGGCATGCGACTTTTTCTGCGTGGGCCAAAGGAGAAGATAGAGGAACTCAAGAGTGTGATTGAGAGCCTCGACTCACAAGAGCACAGCGGTACGCAGCGCCTGGTGCCAATTGTTGGACCTCGTGCTGCCGACGTGATTGAGGTCGCCAAAGCCACCTGGCGCCGTCGTGGTCGGATTCAGACGGAAGATTCGATGGGGCCGCGTGCCAATATAAGTGAACGGATCGTTGGGCAGACAGCAAACCAAGCCATGTTTCAGGATCCAAGTTCAGAGGAAAACAAGATTGCAGACTCGCGTAAACCTGCTAATTCTCCAGCCAGCTTCATTTCTACTGCCGTTCAAGAAGACTCGCGGCCAAAGCCTGAAGTCAAAACTCGATTAACGCCGCGCGGTGTAGTACTTGAATCATCCGACGAGAATGTTCTCAATCAATTTGAGGATCACCTGCGATCCATTGCAGCCGATAATTCGACAGGCAGTGTTGTAACGGTGGTTTATTATCTGAAGCATTCAACTGCCAACGAGGCAACACGTCTGCTGTCCGATTTGCTTGATGGCGCTACAAGCGTGCTAAATGCGAATAATTCGACTCCGTTGGTCAATGGCAATGTTCCTATTAGTTCGGTGGGCAACATTTTCGGTACTTATCTCCGCAACCAGGACGGAGCCATGATGGTCAATAGCGGCACATTAACCGTTGTTGCTGATGAAAGGTTGAACCGTTTGATATGCCTTGGGACAACACAGGACATGACTCTAGTAGAACAATACTTGGAAGTCATTGATCGAGACCAGAGTCTCACACAAATTGAAACTCATGGTGTTTCGCATGTGATTCAACTGCAGAATACCCGTGCAGAGGACGTTGTAGAGGTGATACGAGAGGCTTATGGAGAGCGCGTTGCCTTATCAAACAAAGAAAAGATACAACAGGCCGCGGCTCAAGCCAATGACCGAAGTCGTTCCGAGCGAGAGCCTACAGTTAAGACTCAAGTGAGTCGCAGTTCGGAACCACAACTGCATGTGGCCGTGCATGTGGAAAGCAATTCGGTTGTAGTGACTGCCCCGGAAGCGCTGTTCAAGGACGTGCAGGCATTGGTACTGGATCTCGATGAAAAAGCTAGCCAGGCAGTAGAAGTAATTTTCTACCCTGACAAGGAGCGGATTGAATCACTTCAGTCGATCCTTGGAGGTGGTAAGGAGCGGTCCGGTGGCACGTCTCGTAAATAGCGCAAAAAAAGGGCTAGTGATTGTAGGCTGCATGTGCTTAGCAGCCAAAATTTGCCAGGCTCAAAATGCTCTTGAGAGCCAAGAACGTTTGCGTGATTTTAACATTCCAACAGAACAGAATCTGATTCCAGATTTTGGCGCCGCCAAGATAGTCTACCCATATATTCAGGAAGATTTGGACGATGCCGACCGTATGTTGGGCCGGTACGACAAGAACCGAAACGGTTTCGTAGATCAAGATGAGATTGATATCGCGTACTGGCGTAGTGATCCGATGGAAACGGACTTTGATCGTGACGGAAAACTTAACCGATCCGAATTAGCTCAGCGCATGGCGAGACGCAGGACGGGCGGAGCAAGCAGTGCCGTCAATCGCACTGCGTCTAAATTCAATCTTTTTACGCCTCCCAAAGTTCCAGCAATCATTGCTCCACCGGCCAACGTTGCGAGCTCAAGAACAGATGACCGTCGCAGTTCATTTCGAAGTGGACGATCACTGGCCTACGGAATTGTGTCCCGTTTTGACAGAAACGGAGATTACCAACTTGATGAGCGCGAACGGCGAGGATTGGGCTTGCCACTGGCGGATATAGATAAAGACTTAAACGGTATTATTGGTTTTCGAGAACTAGACGACTGGTCCGAAAACCAAATGGAGGCCATGGCAAACGATTTGACGGACGTTCTCCCCAGCTGGTTCTTTGAGCGAGATCATGATTCGGACGGCCAGATCGAGCTTCGGGAGTACTCGGCAGAACAGCTAACGGACGAACAAATCAAAGACTTTTCCGCCTTGGATTCCAACTCGGATGGAGTCCTCACGGCACGTGAACTACTTAGCTCAAGAGCGGTGATGGGAGGTGCCTACAGCAATGAAAAAGCAGAGATGTTTGCACCGCGATCAAAAATAACTTCAGAGATTGCTATCGACGATGATGTAAGCATCGAGAAACTCCAAGTTCAATTAACATTGACGCATACGTATCTCGAGCAATTGGAGATTATTTTTGAGGGCCCTAACAATCAGCGAATTCTCCTGTTCAGTGGAATAGGAGGAAGCGATGACAACATGGTGCGTACTACTTTTTCGGATGATTCGGGAACAAAGATTCGCAGCGGTAGAGCACCCTTTGAAGGTACGTTTCAGCCTTTGGCCATAGAGAAAGGGCAGCCCGGCTTCAAGCAATATCAGGGGCAACGAAGCCACGGCGTTTGGAAGCTGATTATCGACAGCACGCGTAGTGATCGCTTCGGTCTACTTCATTCATGGTCGGTGATTATTACGCCTGACGATAACGAGGCGCCTCGGAGCCCAACTGTGGATGCGACTGCGAGCGGGCCAACAGAATCGATCGCTGAGTAACCTTTCCGAGTAACTGGTTCTCGAACTCGAGCTGGATTTGGAATTGCCCGAGTTACTTAGGGCTCGATATTTCCTTCGACGTGTAATTGGATTGGCCGGCTAGTCGGATTTCCTTTTGTGTCGCTACGCAAATGGAACTGACGTACTTGCGGGCTTACTTTGGGAGCCGCAGTAATAAAGAACTCGCGGCCGTTTGCGTCCGGGACAATGAGTAGTCCGTTTAGTCCGATATTGTCGACATACGCCCCGTGGGGCAAATTGCGACCGGAGTCTTCTTTGCCGAGGGAGATCGGACCTGTAAAGCTTCCGCGCGTAGCCACGACACGAGCTGAAATAGTTTGCCCGGGTGAAATAGTAAGATCACTAATTGGCAGATTGGTAACGCTGGACACCAATTCAATCGTTAAGTCTTCCGGTGGTAGTAGAGCTAAACTGAAATCGCCTTCCAATGCTCGCTCGATGACCCTCTCCTCTATGCGTGTGCGAGCGATCAAACTGAGCGGAATCGGGTCGTTGGCAGCTTCAAGACTTTGGCGAGCTGCCTCCCCATCTGTTACGAAAATGGCACCTAAAGCCGAATTTTGGCCAGCCTCTATCGTTACCGGATTGGTCGCTACAATCCATTCCGGTAGCCCTCGGATTTCAATTTCGATTTCTGATTCGAGCCCATCCACTCGGAGAGCAGAGAACTCCCATTCTCGCCCCGATCCAAGAGGTACCTTCATACCTTGATGAGTACTTGTGATCGAGAAATCGGGCTGCGGTGCCCGCACGTTAACGGTGTACTCATATTCCGAACCGCCAAATCCACGAGCATCACGAACTTTCAAATAGTAACTACTTGTCCTGGGCGCCTGAAATGTCAATCGAGAGTCCTTACCATTACGTCGCAGCGGATCATCATCGTTTTCATAGTACAGTGTAAAAACGGGCAGACCATTGGGAATGTAGTTTGCACCTATCCTTCTGGGGCTCACAACATAGGCAGACTCACCGAGAGAATGCGAAATGGGTGTGGTCCCGAAAAAGGTTGATCGAGACCCTGTACCAGGATAAACCTTGAAACCACTATCCGGTCCCCTAGGATACATCCATAAGCGAGTCACTTCACCCGACGAGTATAAGTATTCATCTAACTCCATGTCTTCCCAGTTGTAGAGGCGGAAATCATCGCTCGTAGAACTATCCTTTCCGCGGAATGTAAAATATGACTGGCGTGTAGCCTGCAATTGCAATCTTGGTATGGGTTGCCCTGTAGTATCTAGCACCTCAACAAAACTATCTAAGGGTGAATCTGATTGATTGGCGACAACTTCGATGATCCAGGATTCTCCTGCATGGGCGTCAAAACGAAAGTAGTCTTCATCGGCCGACGATTGAATTCCACCACGAAGCGTACATGGAACTCTTATGATTTGAGCATTCTTGGGTTCGTTATTTTCCTCCCTCTCTTCAATACTCAAAGGTGAGGAAACGTCGCTACTGCTAACCGCCAATGTGACATCGTCTGGCACTTCGCTTTGAGGGGGACGCTCCGGTAAGTTATTCACTGCGGATGGCAACAAATCTTGAATTGAAAAGTCGCTAGGCTGTCCATCGAGTGCCAGGCAGGTCAAGACCATTGTGCCAGGGCTAGGGCCCACGATACAAACGGGAATTGAATCAGTGGTTCCGACCGTCCCAAGTGGCTCTAGTGCCTCGGACCAGAGCATCACCTTTCGGTCCGTGGCTGCGGTTACTACGTAGCCATCGCCTATAAAGTCCAGTGCCAGCACAGGACCTGCATGTCCAAATTGAGTTGCCAACATAGGATTGATTGCAGGCGAATCGCGGGAAACGATTTTCCAAGCGCGAATCTGCTTGTCATTGGAGCCCGCGTAAAGTACTGATCCGTTGGGGTGAAATCGTACACACTGTACCTCGCCAGTGGGTTGACCAAGAGTATCCAATCGCTGGCCGTCGCGCCGACTCCAGATCTTAACGGTCTGATCGGCACTAGCTGTGGCAAGCAAACGGCCCGACGGATCAAAGTCCAAATCATAAATGGCACCATTGTGACCGGAGAGTGTAAAAGCTGGTTCACCAGTTTCGACATTCCAAATAACTACTTGGCGGTCATAACTCCCACTTGCTGCCCACAATCCGCCGTTCGTGATGCATGCGCAATAGACTGCATCGGTGTGTCCCTGAAGGATTTTCTTTACGTCCCCAGTGAGAGCATCTAGCAACCAAATCTCGCCATGAACTCCTACAACGCCTGTTGCTACCACTAAGGTGCGACTTCTGGGCTCGTATCGCAGCTGGTTGACTTTGCCAGGCAAGTCATCCCGTTGCCAAATGCATTCGCCCGTACGCTGATTAATGGCTTTGACTGTTTTAAAGCTGCCCATAGCCAAATGTTGCCCATGTAATCGGCAACCAGAGGAAGCGTGTTGCTTGCTTTCCGGTGCGGCCGGTATCTTAGGAGCCAATGCCAAAGGATCGTCGCTTTGGTCCATTGGTCCTATCGCGCCAGTCTCAATCCATCGCAGGACTGATCGGATTTCGTCAGGCGCTGGGGCGGGTTCTCCTTCGGGGGGCATCTTATCGTCGTTTTTCGAAGTGATCAGCCGGACTAAACGACTGTTGTCTGGAGAGCCCGGAATGATAACCTTTCCCTTGGGCGTACCTCGGATAATCTCATTGAAACTAGACGCCGAAAAATCTCCCTCCTTGTCACCGGTTTGGTGACAACTGACGCAGTAGCGTTCAAATATCGGTTGAACGGCATCGAAAGTAACCGCCGAAGAATCATCACCAACAAGCTGTTCTGTTTGCCCAAAAGATGCTTTTGATAGCAACGCAAGGAGAGTTAAGCATGCTAGAACCCAATATCGCGAGAGTAGAATCGATGTTTGCATAATGGTTGCTCAGTCAAAAACAAAGCACTAAGGCGAGCGGCAGGAATAAACGTCCCAACCCGAAACGTAAGTGAGGGATTCTTGTTCGGCCCCTCGCTTACGCCTCGGGTTAGGATTGGTAGATTTACTTCTGCCGCTCGCCTAAATAGACGAATCTAAAAGCTAATGTGGAGGGTAAATCTTTGCATGGCCCTGGTCAAAAGCTAGTTGCAATCCACCCTAGATCATTGGATCCATTATATTACAAGTGCAAAACGGAATCACACGGCAACTTGAGCAAGCTCAAAACAGTGCCTACTTTTCTCTACTCAGACATCTATTTGAAACGAAAAGAATGTTCTTTTACATTCGAGAAATAATTGGTTGGGGCCTAATGATTCTAGCCCTCTATTTGGTTCATGTAGCTTTGGACTATGTTTCAAACCGTCAGGCTATCGAAGCTGCGGTGGTGGCTGGTATCGTAATGGTGCTGATGCGCGCATCTACGATGTTGATTCGCGTTTCGACTGCGGCCAGAATTGCCTACCGGGATTCCCAATCCAAGTAGGGAATGTTGCAAAGATCGATTCAAAATAAGAGCCGCGAGTGAACTTCTATTCGGGAAGAATGTAGACCAGGACTTCGAAAGATTAGGCGATCGAGAGGGGATGCGTTCTTTAGTGCAAGCCTCATTTAGAAGCCCTACAAATACTCATCGAGTTCTATGAAATGTTAACTCCAACACAACCCTTCGGGGAGTTTATTGAGGTTTAGTGGACCCTGATCCGTAGCTACAACCATGTCTTCTACACGTACGCCGCCATATCGGCGACTATAGAGACCCGGTTCAACGGTTAATGCTTCACCGGCTAGAATGGTGCCACCATTGTCATCAAGCAAAATGGGCTCGTGGACCTCCAAGCCGATTCCGTGTCCGGTTCCATGCGGCATAATCGGTAAATCGGAAATCTCTCCGCGCGCGAATCGATAGCCGTGTTTTTCAAGTACCTCTTTAGTCGCGGCATGCACGTCATCAGCTTTGGCGCCAATGACGACTTGTTCAATAGCGTTATGTTTGGCTTCCACGACTGCAGCGTGCATCCGAACCATTTCATCGCTTGGATCACCATGGACGACTGTACGTGTGCAGTCTCCCCAATACTGACTGGCCTCACACTGCGGAAATATGTCTACAATAACCGCTTGGCCAGTTACCAACGGACCCGAGCCGCGGGCGTGGCAATCTGCCGAGTGTGGCAGTGAAGCTACTATCGATCCATGTGGATTTGCGAATCCTTGCTCAAGCAAATAGGCGCTTATCTTTGCTTGAATTAACTCGCTCGTTAGTACAACGCCTGCGACTTCCAATTGACCTTGTGAATTGGCCGTGGCTCGTCCAATTGTCTCGAGGGCCATTTGCATTGCGTTCTCAGTTACCTGTTGCGCTTGCCGAAGTAATTCGATCTCTTCGGCGCTTTTTTGTCGGCGGTCAATAACTCCAAGTTCGGGAGAATATGAAAGTGGGATTCCAGCTTGCTGAATATGCCATGCAAAAATGAAGGGCAAAGTTCGATCCGTAGTTACCTTTTCGATACGTTTTTGTCGTAGACATTCCACAACAGCTTGCGCTACAGCAGTTGCCCGATCACCTGACAAGCCAGTTGACGGCGAAAAATCAATGGGCGCGGCAACTTGATCAACTTTGACATGCTGGCGAGCTCGCTCACATTCGATATCTCGAACCATGAATAATGAGGAGACGTTGCCGTCTAAGTCGAATTGCATCCATGCGGCAGGGTCACCGGCCGAAAATCGCACGCGATGGAAAAGCGAGCGGTTTTCAATTGGTATGCCAGCAATTATCGTTGCGATGCGTGGTGACATAGACGCATTACTCCCATTCGATAGTCGCAGGAGGTTTGCTACTAATGTCGTAGCAAACTCGATTTACTCCGCGTACTTCATTGATGATTCGTGTGCTGATACGGGCCAATAGATCGTAGGGTAGTCGGCTCCAGTCGGCCGTCATAAAGTCGTCCGTATTTACTGATCGAATCGCGACAGCATTCTCATAGGTCCGAGCATCCCCCATTACCCCCACGCTTTGTACCGGCAGTAATACAGCAAATACTTGGGAGGTTTGCCGATAGAGCCCCGCAGCTTTGATTTCGCTGACAACGATATGATCTGCTTCTCTCAATACTTCAAGTCGATCCGCTGTCACTTCACCCAAGCATCTCACCGCCAAGCCAGGTCCGGGAAACGGATGCCGCCACACTAATTGCTCAGGTAATCCAAGTTCCAATCCAAGCTTTCGAACTTCATCTTTGAATAGATCGCGCAACGGTTCTACCAATTCAAAACCCAGTTGCTCAGGAAGGCCACCAACGTTGTGATGCAATTTGATTGTGGCCGCTGGGCCATCTGGGGCAGCACCGCTTTCAATCACGTCGGGATAAAGGGTCCCTTGTGCCAAATAGCGGGCATCGGCGATCTTGGCCGCTTCTTCCTTGAAACATTCAATGAAATGAAAACCGATGAGCTTCCGCTTTTGTTGCGGTTCAGTTACACCGGTAAGGGCGTTCAAGAATCTGGACTCGGCATTTACAACGTGTAAATCGGCCTTGAAATGATTGGTAAACTCGGCCAGGACGGCTGCCTGTTCGTCCTTACGCAAAAGACCGTTGTCCACCAGAATACAGCTCAACTGCGATCCGATGGCTTTGTAAAGTAGGGCTGCAGTGACGGCACTGTCAACGCCACCGGACAAACCGCAAATGACCCGTGACTCACCAATTCGCTGTCGCAGCTGCTCAATTGTTGCTTGAGCAAAATCGGCCAAGTGCCATCGCCCCTGACACTTGCAAACGGCATACAAAAAATTGTGGAGTATGGTTGGCCCCAGCGGAGTATGCGTTACTTCCGGATGGAATTGCAATCCAAAAACCGGCAACGATTTATGCTGGACAGCAGCAAAGGGACAACTTTGCGTGGCAGCCAACGGTGTGAAATCAGTCGACACCTCGTTGACTTGATCGCCATGGCTCATCCATACATCCATTTCCGGTGGCAAACCGGCCAACAGACTGTGGCCATCGGAAATTTTCAGAGTTGCCCTTCCAAACTCGCGACTGTGGCAATGCCCGACTCGTCCACCCAACGCATGGCAGGCCAACTGCATGCCGTAGCAAATTCCTAGAACTGGAATGCCAAGCTGAAACAGGCCTTCGTCGCAGCGAGGAGCGCCGTCCACGTAGACACTAGATGGTCCACCGGACAAGATAATACCGGCCGGTTTCTTATCGGCAATCTGTTTAGCACTAAGGTCGTGTCGGATGATCTCGCAATAAACGTTTTGCTCTCGGACTCGCCGAGCTATCAACTGTGCATACTGAGATCCAAAATCGAGGACGAGTATCCTTTCATCCGAGTAGTGCGCCGGGTCCCCATTACCATGCTGATTCATATATCTGCTTACCCCGTCGAATTCTGCGCATCGCGTGGCTGAGTTGGAAGCCTTCGAAATTCACGCCCCCTGTGAGTATTACGCAAATGAATTCAGACAGCAAAAAGTCTAGGAAAGTCAAACCGCGGAGTATAGCCATACCATGAAATTTTGGTAGCGTACTAGTATTCTTTCATGGGCAATTCTTTCATGGGCAATTCTTTCATGGGCAATTCTCCTGGCAAGTGTGGCATGTAGGTCTCATCATAGCGAATGGATGACAGATACATTGTGCCGTTATGCTAGAATTGCTGTACTTCATCGGGCCCAGGCTGGGCGTAATTAGGGTCCTTCGCTCGGATCCAAAGGTCTCCATCGTCAAGCTGCCGCACGTCCAAGGGTACAATGGTTACGCCTTGGTGATTAATTGTCTGCGCATCATCACGCAAATCTCGGTCCTCAATACCGCTTAATTCCAGCGGCGGGACATTGCCATTGAAAAACGCCGTGCACCACCACTTGCCATCTCGATCTTGAAATGGGGTCCCATGCCCCAAAAATCTTCCGGCAAATCGCCGTTCACTATAGGGTCCAAAAATATCTTTGGATGTGCAGTAGTACAAGTTGTACGATCCCTTTCGTCCTAGATCAGTGGACCAAGCTGTGCCAAAGTGAACGTACGTTTCGCCAATTTTGCGAAGCGTTGCACCCTCGTGTCCGATCCTTGAAATCGGCTCGCCATCTGGCCCGGGCCTTGATCCACTGGGGTCGATTCTCATGGGCTCGCCAACGAATGTAGTTAAATCTTCGCTCAATCTCACGACGAGCGTGTTTTGCCACAGCAGATAAACCGTTCCATCGCTATCAACAAACAGGCTAGGGTCGTGTCGACCTGCGGAGAGTTCGCCGAGTGGGAAAGAATAAGGGCCCTGCAATTTGTCACTATGGGTCACAGCTAGATTAGAACCCCGGCGTACCGGTGACGGAGTCGTGTGAACAACATGCCATTTGTTCCGGAAAAAATGCAATTCAGGTGCCCAAAGGTGCCAATCGGATCTGTCCAATGTCGCAAAAGCCTCGGGTTTAACCTGAGCCCAATATCCGTCGACTAGAGAGAAGGGTGTTCCCAACGACTCCCAGTGGATCAAATCCCGGCTGCGCCAGACTTGCATGAAATACCCAACGATACTCTGATCCCCAAGACCAGTATTGAATGGATCGGCAGACTCACGTGGATCACCAGGATTTGGCGTTGTACCGGTAAGATAGAACCAATCATCTGGAGCCAATACTATGTAAGGATCCCGAATCCAACCCGTCTTGATGAATAGTGCCCGATCGTGGCTTTTCAGACCTTGAACGATCGTTTCTTCAGAATCGCATTTTCGCAATTCATATTCCTGGCCAGAGAGTGGTTGTCCTAGATTTTGTGTCAGTACAAGAATACTTGAGACGAACCCAAAGAGCTTGGGTAACATTAACTTCATGTGAGGTGCCTGTATTTAATTATTGCGCGCGAAGCTAACCGAACTCTGGTGATTCGCTGATTCAATCATGGAGCTAGAATTCAGCATGTTTCATTCCTGTTTTCAGTTGCTCTTTGATGGACCCGTGAGTGTTTCCCGCAACCAACTAAACGAACTGCGAGCACTACGGCAAATTACTGCAAGCAGTACGACTCTTACAACCGTCAAATTTTACTATTTCCAAGTGTAACCCTCGACCCTAGAGTGGAAACACGGCGGCTACCGCGGCATGTCTCGGTTAGAATTGACGAAAACTCACCTTCTGCCAAAGCTCTTTTAGACAAGAGGAGATGGCAAGGTCCTGATCGGGTGGGAAAACTCAGTAAACAGCTACAAATTGGTTCACGAAATGAAGATTTGTTGCATCGGTGCCGGCTATGTCGGTGGGCCGACCATGGCCATGATCGCCAAACAATGTCCCCATATTGACGTACATGTCGTCGACCTGAATCAGTTGCGAATTGATGCTTGGAACTCAGATTGTTTGCCGGTTTATGAACCTGGATTGCAAGAAGTCGTTGAGCAAGCCCGAGGACGTAACCTTACGTTTTCAACTGCAGTAGATCATGCGATTGCAGCAGCAGATATGATTTTTATTTCCGTCAACACTCCTACAAAAACTTTTGGTATAGGAGCCGGTCGAGCCGCAAACCTGGAGTTCATTGAGAAATGTGCTCGCCAGATCGCACGAGTGTCCCATGGCCACAAGATTGTGGTTGAAAAATCGACGTTACCAGTTCGCACTGCGGAAGCCGTCAAAAGAATATTGGCGAGTTCCGGAAATGGTGCCACTTTCGACGTATTGAGCAACCCCGAATTCCTGGCGGAGGGGACAGCGGTTGCCGACCTTCTTAACCCTGACAGAGTCTTGATTGGAGGCGAAGCGGATAGTGCCATTGAGAAACTTGTCGGCGTCTATGCACATTGGGTGCCTCGCGAACGCATTCTTACGACCAATCTATGGAGCAGCGAACTGTCTAAGTTGACCGCCAACGCGTTCTTGGCCCAACGAGTGTCTTCTATCAATGCAATTAGTGCGCTATGTGAAGCAACCGGGGCAGATGTTGATGAGGTTGCTCGAGCAATAGGCACCGACTCTCGGATTGGGCCAAAATTCCTCAAAGCCTCTGTTGGGTTTGGGGGAAGCTGCTTCCAGAAGGATATTCTCAACCTAGTATATCTTTGCGAACATTTTGGCTTGAAGGAGGTAGCTGCGTATTGGGAGCAAGTTGTGACCATGAACGACTATCAAAAACGTCGTTTTGCTGAGAAAATTGTCAAGACTCTGTTTAACACTGTCTCCGACAAGAAAATCGCTATCTGGGGTTGGGCATTCAAAAAAGATACGAACGATACACGCGAATCCGCAGCCATTCACATTGCTAGAGATCTACTGCGAGAACGAGCACATCTTCACATTTATGATCCGCGCGTTACCAAACAACAGATCCGTGCGGACTTGGAGGCCGCCTTTGCTGATTCTGCAGGGCAATTAAGTGCAGCAGACGGGATGTTAATAGACTGCAACGTAGCGATAGCCAAGGATTGCTACGAAGCTGCAAATCAATCCCATGCTATTTCAGTTATGACAGAATGGGATGAATTCAAAGGTGTGGACTACGAGCGAGTTTA
>JAGQOY010000126.1 GCA_020427005.1 Planctomycetales bacterium | reverse complement strand
CTTCGGGTTACTTTTTCAGCAGCCTGCCAGTGCAAGCTGGACGCAGTTCAAAGCTTGAGAACCTCGCTGAGAGATTAGCCACAATTGTCAGAGCAATTGGAAACGAGCTGCAAGTACGCCTAGAATTCAGACTGATCAAAACAACAATTAGTTGACTGACTTTGTGCGGCGCGACCGAACAAATACAGAATTTGAATTGGCTGAGGATTGGAAACCGTGTATCGCTAACTTTAAGCGTTCTCTTGCCCTGAACAGATGGTTGTTAGGCTTGACCGAAATGATCCGCCACGCTATCAAAACGTTTTGGCAATTAGGCTTAACGACTTGATATGTGTTACGGAGAGTTTTGAATGACGATTACTCGTGTTGGTTCTACGGAAAAGTACGCCAGTGGCTGGGAGAATGTGTTTGGAGGGAAGAGAAAGGCTAGCAAAAAGCCGGCATCGAAGGCAAAGGTCGTAGTAAAAGCTGCAGCCAAACCTGCCAAAAAGGTCGCAGCCAAGAAGAAAGCCAAAAGATAATTGATCGAATTTGAATTCGATGCAAGACGGCGTTTTGTCTATTAATACGAGTCTCGGATCGGAGCGTTGAATTCTTACGATTTCATTGTTTGATGAAGCGAAACAACGCTCCTAATTCTCCGATTGGTGTCCTAGTGCGCAATTTTCTGAGATTTCTTAGGCGTGTGCCTCCATTCGTGATGTGAGATTCATGTTTTTGGTGTGATAGCCAGAGCGCAAAACCTCACTCTGAGCCCAGTTCTTCCACCCACTCAGAACTACTGGACGGAATTTCTATTGGAAATTCCAAAATGTGCAGCCCAAATTTCTGTGACATGGCTGTTCAGGGCTAAGAGTGCGACACAAAAATCAACCTTGTTATGTAGCTCATCAATTCGCTAATAACCATTAGGTTTTGCATCTTGTGATACCTCGATGCTTCTCCCCTTTGAATGGAATACATGGAAGGGACATGATGAGTCACGCTTTCGGCGAGTTACCCTACTTGGCGGCAAGATTTTATGGTTGGGTAGGGGTGAGGCTTATAAATTATACGTTGGCCCGGGCGCATGTTATGGCTGGTTGCATGGATCATGATTTGTGGTTTGAGTGAAGCCCAGGGACCAGGCGGAGGAGCTCCAGACAACGCTCCCGCCTTTTCAGAGCCCAAATTCAAGGACCGAGTCTGGGAAGTAGGAGGACCTCGCCTTAATAATTTGTCTAAGGGAAAAGTCATACATGAGGTTCGCATTTTGGGTAACCAAGCGGTAAGCGACCATAAGATTATGTCCTTTATGCAGACCCGCCCAGATCGTCGCTTTGATGAGAAGCAACTGCAGCAAGACATCCACGAGCTCTACCGCACGGACCTGTTTCGAAATATCAAAGTCTACGACCCCGTGGATTCACCGCAGGGCGTGATAATTGTGCTGGAGGTCGTCGAGCAGCCATTGGTAACGGAAGTAGTGTTTCATGGTAATACTCGTATCGATGACGGAATGCTTAAGAAACACTGCGGCATAGAAACGGGTGATCCGGTCAATCCGTTTAGTGTCGACATGGCGAAACAGCGTATGTTGGATTTGTATCATGAAAAGGGCTTTAACCATGCGGCCATCACGGTCCGTGAAGGTGATAAGGCAGGAGACCGGCGAGTATTCTTCGATATTTCTGAGGGGCCACTTGCGAGAATTTGGCAAATTGATTTCGAGGGTAACCAAGTCTTTTCAACAGCTATTTTGAAAACAAAAATCAAGTCTCGGGATTCAAAAGGAGGATTGTTGCGATACGCTTTCAACGTCGCCAACATGAATACAATTCAAGCAGACAAAGAAATCTTGGTGGCCTACTATCGTTCGCTAGGCTATTTCCAAGCTCGAGTCGATGAGCGTATCAAATACTATCCAGACGGAGATTTGCTTGACCTGACATTTGTTGTTAATGAAGGCCCTCAATTCACAGTTAGCAATGTGGCCATTACGGGCAATCAGTTTTTTCCGACTGAGTTGTTAATGGAATCTCTAGAGATCAAGGCCGGCGAACCTTTCAACCTTGGCAGAATGAATCGCAGCGTGCGAACACTGCGAAATAAGTTCTATGGCCGTGAAGGTTTTGTGTTTGTCGACATCGTGTCTCAACCACAGTTCTTGGACGAACCTGCAACCTTGGCTCTTGTGTTTAAGATTACAGAGGGAGATCGCTATCGAGCAGGCGAGATTGAAGTGCATATCAATGGCGATAATAGCCATACTCAACAGCAGGTTGTGCTCAACCTGCTTGGCATAAGAGAAGGTGAGTTTATCGACTTGGAAGAATTCGAGAATTCCGAACGTAGATTGCAGGCTTCGCAGCTGTTCATTACGAATCCAGCTTTGGGAGAGCCCCCGCAAATTAAGGTTCGGTCGATGGATGGATTTGATGAGAACTTTTAGCGGCTCTAGCCGACAGGTTGTGGCGGTTTTTAAGTCCGGAAAAAGGTATTGGAGGAATCCACAGTTGTTGGCTGAGCAGGGAATCTGGCCCCTCCCCGACCGCATTGCGGTCGACCCTCCCGAATCTTGGGAGGGTAAGTTGCGTTATGTGCAAGATTCAAAAACGGCAACGAGGAGAAGTCAATCGTGTTAAGTATAAAAAAATTTGTCGTTTTTCTACGAGTCCCATCATGCTTGACTTAGAAAGTTTCGCTATCGACTGTCGAAGCTCAATTGTGTTATTAGAAGCTGTATATCCGACCTGCTAATCAGGCATGCAACCGGTAGGAACCTCAAGTGCAACCGAAAATTAAGATGCAAGGCATGGATCCCATAGTGTATGTGGGTAGGAGCCATTTCAACCGTCTCACAATGGTCGCAGCATGTTTCGGTCGATTGTTGTATGGATTCTGTTTAGTTTCGTGCATCGTATGTTGGGTGGGATGTCAAACGTTTCGCAATCAAAGAGCGCCCGTTGCTCAACAGCTTGACGAACTCGATCTGCCAACTACGGATGTAAGTTTTGACAACGCAACCCGTATTCAGTCAAACCAAAAGACGCCGACTGGACCGCCGAATTCCGAGACTGCAGAGCCCAGCACTGCAAAAATTCGCGGACAGAGCCCGCCGGGGAATGCGTTGAACGGGTCGGCCGCCAATGCTTGGAGCGCAAATACACTTGATGGTAGCCAGACCAATCGGGGGCAAATGCCTCCTACTGATGCAACAAAAACAGCCGGTGTAAGTTCCAACACCTTGTTGGCCCAACAGATAATTCAGAACCCCTACGGTGGATATTCCAATGGAGCCGCATCCACACCGTCTGCGACCTATGGTCAGCCAATTTATGACCAACTTGGTGGCCAATCTCCATACGCAGGCACGATTCAGCCAGGACAGGTAGCGGGACAGCCAGGTCAGATAGTGGGGCAACCAGGCGGCTATGGTTACACTGCACCTGGTGTAGGCATGTATCAGCCATCGGCTAGCGATTCAATTTTGGCACCGTCAACGATGGGTAATGACCCTTTGGGATTGGTAGGACCTGGTCCCAGCCAATATCGTCCTCGCGAGCGTATTTCTCCTATCGATGTTTACGTAGAGGAAGATCGAACGGGCCGAGTCATGTTTGGAGGATCTGTGAATAGCGACTTGGGTGTTGCTGGCCAGATAATCATTGATGAGCGTAACTTTGATATTCGGCGTTTTCCAACTAGTTGGAACGACTTAATTGATGGTCGCGCGTTTCGTGGGCGTGGGCAGAATTTTCGCATGGAATTAATGCCTGGCAATCGAGTCGATCGATACACTGCCAATTGGTCGACCCGCAATCTTTTTGGCTATTCGCCGTATAGCCTTTCCGTGGGTGGTTTTTTGTTCACACGGCAATTTCGAGATTGGACCGAAAAGAGGATCGGAGGCCGCATGGCCATCGGATACGAAGTCACGAAGGACCTTGCACTTAGCACTGAGTTGCGGCTAGAAGATGTGAAAATCAGTAATCCTCGATTGCCGGGTATAACAGAATTGGATTCGGCACTTGGCAGCAACGACATCTACACGTTCCGAGTTAGATTAGCCCACGATACTCGCGACAGTCCGTTTATGGCAACGGAGGGGCATTATTTTGAGATGATCTTCGATCAAGTGTTCGGTGAATATGACTATTCACGTGGCAACGTAAATTACAGCAGATACTTTCTCATTAAGGAACGCCCAGACGGGGGCGGACGGCACACTCTAGCCACATCAATCAAGTTTGGGGTTACAGGATCTCAAACACCAATTTTTGATAATTTCTTCGCTGGTGGATACAGCACATTACGTGGGTTCAGTTTCCGAGGTGCCAGTCCTAAAGTCGGCGATGTTCAAGTTGGTGGTGAGATGATGATGTTGGGCAGCATCGAGTATCTGTTCCCGCTCACAGCCGATGAAATGTTGCGGGGGGTAGCGTTTGTTGATTACGGAACCGTCGAACAGCAGGTAGAGTTAAACAGCGAAAATTTCCGGGTCGCTCCAGGGCTGGGGCTGCGAGTTTCGGTACCCGCGCTTGGCCCAGCGCCTCTGGCATTCGACTTTGCGGTGCCCATCAACTACGCCTCCACGGATGACCGTCAGGTATTCAGCTTCTTCATGGGGCTGACGCGCTAAGCCAATCCAACTCGCTAGCCAAGTCAGCTAGGGCCAGATCGGATGCAATCCTAGATTCAGTGGAATTTGATCGTCTGGTCGACATGGTTTTGGTTTTCGCGATTGCCTCGATGGTTTGAGTATCGAAAATGGTCGATGAGCTCAAGGCCATAGAATCTGTTGGAGATTCGATCCTTCCTGATTGCGAATTAAGAAGATTTGCTGATGCGTTCTCCAAAAGGGGAAGTTCCAACCAGTTGTTTGGCATTACTGCAAGGACAGGAACCACTAGTTCTGCTAATGAGCTGGAATTCCCGTCACCGCTGCCCGACCTGTTACTTCCAAGGTTCAACAAGACAAGAGTAAAGAAACCCGTCTGATGCAGTTGCGAGAGAATATAGTCTGCCGCATCGACTGCCTTATCACGATTCAAGTCGTAGGGATTTGAAATATTAGCAGGGATAAATCCTGTTGGGTTAAGTGCCACTAATACCGTATCGGAAACATCTACGGCCGTTGACCCAACCGTATCACCGACTTCGGCAATTTGGTTTCCCCAGTACATAACATCAGGCAATGTTAGGCCGGTATTGGCATTGGCTAATACGGTTACTTGCAACCATTGATTCTGGATTGCATTGTCGGCCCATGTTATCACGACACGGTCTGACCCGTTGACTCCGGCACCTGGTCGAACCTGAAATGAATTGGGTACAGGAGCATTGGCCCAAGTAGCTGGCGTCTGGTTGTTACCCACACGGAAAACAAAGTCGTTGGTGCTTAAATTGCCTGGTGCGGAACTAATATCCACCATGATTCCATTTATTCCGCGAGTATAGTTCGTGTAGTTGGCATAGGTGGCTACGCCCGAACCAGCTCGATAGGCAGATTTGTCTGTTGCCATCGCCAGGTCGTCGTTTCCGCCGCTGTCAAAACTAGAACCATTATAGAAAATCGCTGTTGATTCAACGACTGGAATGGGAGTGAGCAGATATTCCAGTGAGTATTCCCCCTGCCCAGTTGTGGCAGTAATGATGATTGAATAGTTACCGGTCACCGGAGCCGTGTATACAAGTCGCGCGTTTTTGCCATCTCCAGCACCGTTCAGATCGGATGCGACCGGGTTGCCATTGGGATCCAGAATCGTCAGCTCGGGATCAAGATTACTTGGTACTGCATGTCCTGCAGCATCGAACGGAGTAGTTGTAACTAGCGTAATCTCACGTCCTGCATCAAGGTGAATTTGATATCGATCGAGTTTACTTGTAGGTGCATAACGCACGGCACTTTGCTCGGGCAGGCTGTCAAAGCCGTTGTAATGTTGCAGGCCAACGGTGCCCGTCTCGTTCTCAATTCCCGCAGTGTGTGGCCGCCCATCTGCCGGCGCTTTCTTGTAGTGAACCTCCATATCTCCGGTGGATTCAAAAATTTTAAACTCCATCGATACGCCCAACGAAAGATCGCTGAAGTGAGGGACATCATTGAACTGGACAATGAACCGCCGGTCACCGGCAGGCCCCAGTGTCTGATAGTAAATTGAACCTCCTGCTTGGGGATTCAAGTCACGCCACCAGCCAGCAAGAACTGCGTTTGGACTTGCTGTGCCTGGCATGGTTGGGCCAAAGGCTGGACCGATGCTCTGATTAGCCAAGAACGTCATAAAGCCATTCGAGCCTACATAGGCGTTTGTGTAATTCTGCCCATAGTAAGTGTGTGTAAAGCCTAGCGGCAGGGCGTTGCTTATCTGATCATCAGCTAGAAACAGTCGCGTGCCTGTGGCTGAAATCTCTTCCCATTCATATTGGACTGAATCCTTGGTATAGGGTGCTACCCCATCTACGTAACCGACGGCACCGGATTTTGAGTCCAACTGAATCAAAGGCAGCAGTGTAGCAGGCTGGTCGTTAGGTTCGCTATCGAAAGCCGTGTTATCGGTTACCACCAAGGCATACTCTCCGAAAACGTTGCTTGTTAAGCGAACGCGATAAATACCGTCTGACGGCACGATGTAGTTCAGGATGCCTTGCCGATAATTAGTGACCTGTTTGGAAGTTACTCCATTTACTGGTGTGGAAGATCCGGTTGCCACTACAGTTCCATTGGGAGCGAGCAATTCGAGAGTCTGCCCCGCAAGCGCAGCCTCATTGCTGGATAGTATGACGTCAAGGGACTTACCCACTCGTCCCGTAAGATCAATCGTGTATTCATCTACGTCCGGAGCCGGAGTGGGCATACCAACTAGTTGAATGTCATCAAATTCAATCTGACCATAGCCTGTAAAAATTTGTGGGATGAATTCCAAGAACGACAATCGCAAAAACTGTCCGGTCCAAGCCTTCAAGGGAATGAAATGTGTTTGCCAGCCTGTGTCGCCAACTGGATTTTCCCATTCTCGACCGGTGTCGAAACTGTAGATCGTATCCAAGAGTGTTTCACCATCGGAAGAAAGCAGATTTACATCCAAGGTTCGACTCTCTGTAGCTACGCCGGCCGCGCTAGTAAAATCCCACTGAATTCGGTCTTTCCAGGTCAGAGTAACGGGAGTTAATGGCAAGAGAATGTTCTGATACATTTCGAAGTACATGGGGCCAGCGCCATCAAACCCATTCCACGCATTAAAGTTACCGCTTGGCGGACTAGTAGCTATCAGTCCATTGCCAACCCCATTGCCGCCAGTCGAAACTGTCCAAGGTGCTAAAGGGTTGCCAATGGCAATAACATCCCAATTGGAGAAATCCCCGGTTTCGAAACCACCATTTAAGATGCCCGGTCCAACTGGCACGCTCGTGCCTACGACTGCATAGCGTGCTCCGTCAGTACCCACGGCCAAACGCGAATTGTCGAGACTCAATGGAGCTGCGGAAGTTGTGTCAGTAACGGAATCCTCGGATGTGGAATTTCGGTAGATCGTGAGATTTGCCAAAGTGAGTGCGTCTGTGTGAACGCGAATTTCATGTTGGCCAGTTGAGGCGATCGCAATGTTGTTCAAACTCGCCGGCAGTCCAGCCGATGCCGCACTTGTCAGCGGACTTTCACCGACAATCTGAACTTGCAAAGTAACTGTTTCGATCGGTTCGACAACGAGCGAAATCAGTTCACCGGCTTCGGCATAAAACTCAAATGACTCAACATCTTGCGCAGATCTAAGCACGACCAGATCCGTACTTTGGCCAAGGTTTGCTCCCAGCGGTAGACTGGGGACTAGGGGGGATGCTAGATGTGCTGATACCGTGGCAGTAACAGACTTAGCAACATTGGTACCTCCGAGTCCATCATCAGCATCCAAGTAATTTAGCGTGATGGTATCGCCTGCAGTAACTTGCAATGTTCCATCCCCTGCAGCAACCGGCCCTGCACCTGTATCGACCGCAGCAAATAACACGCCCGTGTAAAGCGCTTGATTTGGAGTGTCGAATGCGATGGACTCCGTATCGCCGGACGATGATGTGATGGTTAGGCTAGCCGTGGTGGTAAGGTCTAGATCACGCAATTGCATGAGAACCGCGTCTCCCAGAACATAACTAGCCTGATTCAGCTGCAGTGTTCCGTCGTGCGACGAAGGCATGTCAAAGGCGGCCACTACTTCAGAAGTGCTCAAGGAGGAACCACCGTCCGACGCGCTGTAACCCATTCCACGCCGAGCAAAAACTCGCCACAAGGTCTCTAAGTTGGCGCCGCCTGTCAGAGCCAAATCAGCCAAGAGAATCGCATCGCGAGCTTCGAGTAGAGTGGGTGTCGTAGGTTGGAGCTTCATTGCATCCATAACCAATTGCAACGCGAGGTTATTACCTCCAATGCCTGAAAGAAAGTTATTACTGAATCCAATTCCAACATTTGGCAAACTGGCGTCGAGACCATTACCTGAAATCAACGCCCAATTGAGATCCCACAGTGTCGAAGCCCAGACTTCTCCGATTATGTACGGATCATAAAGATCAAACACATCACTCATCGTGTGTGTGTCAATGGTCATGTTGTAACTGAATGGAAGCGATCGAATACCGGCACCTGTTGCTGGTTGGCCCAATGCATATGTACCCAGAGTCCTAGACTGGTTGGCGGTATCCGCGGCGACTTGCGTCAACATGAGTGAATAGAAGTCGCTCCATCCTTCCGCCAAGCCCATACTTTGGATAAAGGGATCGCCCAGCGAACCTGCATTTGCAGGTCCACCTGTCAATCGACTGCTAACGCCGTGGGCGTATTCGTGTATCACGATGCCATTGTCAAACGATGAATCTCGCAATGGCGATACTTGATCAAATAGATACATCTGCAACCGAGGGCTAGTTCCATCTGGTGGTACTAACATATTGGCGTTATTGCGTTGCGGGCCGTTAGGGCCCCCGTCGGCCTGATCTTGAGATTCTGCCAAAAGGCTATCTCCCGCCGCACCTCCATTGCCGTAATTATTCACTTGGAAGTTGCCCGCAGCTTCGTTGAATCCATAGGCATAGTGCACATCATGCAACCAATTGGTCCAATAAAACAAATTAGTAACGGATGCAGCAGCGTATGTATTCGGTTGCTGTGCCAAGTCTACTGGGAAATTGAATGTTAGACCGCCACCGCCGTCAGGACTGGATCCGACATCCGGAAGGTTGTCACCATCTCGGTCGGTATATGCAGTTACATTGTTGCCAGAGGTGAGAGACGATTCGGCACCTAGTGCACCGTTCGTGTCGTGCCATCCAAACGGTGATGCGATAAGTGAATTAGGATCGGTTTCTAGTGTGCGCGGACCGTCAGTCGGACTCTCTTTGGGAGTGGCGTAGACATTGTAAGTTGCGTTACTAGACCAATCGTCTATCATGATCAGTCCGCCGTCCGTAGCGTTGAGGTAGGCGTCATACCAGTGCGCGCTATCGGGTGTCAAGAAATTGAGTCGCCAAACTAACTCTGGTCCCACGGCGGTCGCCGCATATTGAAGTTGTGCAGAAACTCCATCGAAGGCTACCCCGGTGGAAGCGAGCAAAGTCAGGTGACTTCGATTGGCCGGTCCAGCTTCCGTGGCTACCATTTCCACATTCGCGTCAGGCCAACCAAAATCAACGATAAGCTGCTTTAAGGCTTCAATGGCCGAAATGTTTGGTTGAGGTTCCATGTCGAACGGCGTGTACGGCGAGTTGCCGGTCGATGAATACTCCGGTAGCTGCATAAACGTGCTGCCTACATTGAGTACTTCACCGGTGGGCATAACGTTAATATTGATGTGAGCGTTGAGGATCGGTAATCCTTTAAACTGCTGCTGGAAATAAATATGCGTTACGCCGGTGTGCTCAGTTTGATAGAGATCGGTGACAATAGAATTGGAAAGATCGGCAGACGTTAGCCCCAAATCCGTTACATGAGAGCGCAGAAAGTCTCGAGCGATCTCTAAAGCAGGCTTCGAGCTGGGGGCACTAAGGAGGCCTTCATAGCTAATCAAGTTAGTTCGGGTTGGGGCGAACGCTTCATAGACTGGCAGGCCATCCACGTCTATCAGTTGTGTTTGGCCGTTACCTAAATTGGCGACTAAATCTCCTGCCAGCAAACGCCGATCTTCTAGATTTTCAATCCGCAATTTGCGGAGAAATTGATCTCGGAAGCGGTTCCGCTGATGGCTCAACTTCACTCGGGAAGGGGGGCTGTATTTGTTGGTTTCGTACCCAAAGCTCATAGCAGGCTCCGCGCGCCGGCAACCAAGCGAGATTCGCAATAGTGGTAACCTGGCATCAAAAGAAAATACCGATGCAAAAGACTCGACGAAAAGTAAAGTGAACTAAGACACGCCTCGGCGAACACCACCGGAAATGTACCGCAACTTGCCCCAAGTTGATGCTCCGGCAGATTTGAAGTAGTGTCCGTCGTGTTCCGGACGCTGGCCCTCCTGGGGGATTGGCAAAGCGGCAGTTACCTTCGAACTCAAATGCTGCACAACAAGGTGAAAGTTAGATGGTGGTGGACTTCAGCCGAGAGGTGTCTGAAATCGGCTGAAAATACGGTTACCTCATAAAGGTGGTGGAGGTATGCGCCGTTAAGCTAACGCGATTATTTTTACTTAAGCCCGCATCGGAAACAACGCTTTTGCAATGTTTTCATGAAATTGTACGGCTTTAACTAACTGAGACTACAAAAACCAACAACATTTGGGGGTAGTTGGTACGGTCAGCTTGTAAATCAATTTCAATGTCCATGGGGCGTGTCTTGCGTGAAAAGGCCCTCCCCGACCCCTATCCATTGCGGTCGACCCTTCCCGATTTTTCGGGAGGGTAAGTTGGATTGCGCGACTTCAAAACTGTTGGTCCAAGCTTTATTTTCGGGAGGGCAAGTTGATGTGGCGCACAATTCGCTAACGTCACTCGACCATCCCAGATAGCGATGCGTTGCGCGCGAAGGAATGGATGCGTTGCTCGAGAGGGAAGGTACGATCTGAGGTTAGGACTAAACCGCCGTATGTGAAATCTCTGCGCGGTCCTGGGTGGGCTACTAGAATTATGAGCTGAGGTTTTGTCGATCCAAAAAGCAAAGCTGCTGGTACAGCATTTCAATGCGAGTTGGAGTAAATCCTGCTGCGAGAGCCGCCCTCAGGGGATTTCCAAAGATGGCTTCCACTTCAATTGGACGACCAGCGCGGAAATCAAGTAGCATACTGCTATCGTATGGAACCATGGCACGTGTGTCGGTAAGCATTCTTTGTACGTGTTCATCCTCAACGTGAATTCCGCACATCGATGCAGCGTGCTGGACTTCACCCATCAATGCTTCGACCAAGTAGGTCGTATGCGGATCGTTCAACAACTGCCTAGTATCGGCTTGCAGGGCAACCGACAGACCATTGAACGGAATATTCCAAACCAACTTCTTCCAACGAGCGGTCCGTAAGTCTTGAGCCGGTGTATTGGGTATTTGGGCGGATTCAAAAGCACTCGATACAGTTTTCATACGCTCCGTCACTTGCCCGCGAAAATCCATTGAATATTCACCAAACGCGATTCGGCCGTAATCCAAATGCTGAATGTGCCCTGGACCTATTTTGTTGCTGCACAAGAAACAACAACCTCCCATAACACGCTTTGCTCCCAAGATATTGGCAGCAGTACTTTCCACGTCCAATCCATTTTGTAAAACCAGGGCAAATGAATTCCCTTGTCGACAAAGTTGATTCAGTGCTTGAGCCAAAGTCTGCGGACTGGCCAGTTCAACGGTGGACTTCCAGCAAACGAGTACGCAATCTACAGGCGGCATTTCCTCGGGCCGGGAGTACACGTTAACAGTATTTAAATGGAAGTCACCCAGTGGCGTGTCTACCTGCAATCCATGTTGCTTGATGTAATCGTAGTCCGAGCGTACTAGAAAATGTACTTCATGGCCGGAGCGAGCCAATAGTCCGCCATAAAAACCACCGAGTGCACCGGTACCTAAGACAGCAAAGGATAGATTTTGTGGAGCTGTCATTGAACCGCTTTAAGTTAATTCGAACATTGGAAACTGGACTCTTAATCACACGATATGTTCTATCACACTAAGAAACAATCATGCTTCGCAAAATTGATAAACTGTTGTCACGAACGCTTCCGTCTACTGCAGAGGTGCAGAACTTGCGTGGTGGAGGCGAGGCAAGGGCGTATGCGTGAATTTCCATCTCGTGCTCCGCCTTATCTGGGGTATCCAAGACGGAGACTCCAAGTTAGCTTAGTCGCGGTCGTGAAATGTCGTTGTCATGCCTGCTGTCCTTGGAATGCCGATGGAGTGATTTACACATAATCCTGCCAGAGCTCGGGGCTTTTAGGGCTTGTTGATTCAACGAGTTAAATTAGTGAGCCTTGACGAGTGAGTGCGGGGATCAATCAGTCCCCCGCCCCCGTTGCATTGCGGCCAGCGACTCACTATTGAATTGTGATTTCTGATTAAATCAATAGCCTGTTTGCCATTTCGACCTGTACGATTAGATGGACATAAGAGCTTGCAGTTGCGAGTTTTTTCACCTGAACTCGAAGTTAGGTCGAGAGAAGAAGGATTAGGAAATACATCATGGTGGAAGTAAAAAGATTACCGATTCGATCCGATGTGCCAACCAGTGATTGCTGGGATTTATCTAGCCTATACGAATCAGACCAAAGCTGGGAAATGGATTTTGTCCGCTTTGAAAAAATGATCGAGGGGTATGCCGAGTATAAGGGGCGTCTGAGTAGTTCTGCACAAGTGCTGGCCGAATGTTTGGCGTTCGATGTTGAAGTGGATCGATTGGCTGAGCGACTGGGTACTTATGCATTCTTAAAAACGACGGAGGACCAGGCAAATAACCTGTATCAGGGATTAGTCGGTAGATTTCAGAGTGTGGCCGTCCGAGCGGGGCAGTTAGCCAGTTATTTGCGCCCCGAGATCCTTTCCATGGACGCTACTCATCTCGAAAGACTTTTAGAAGCCCCGGAATTGGCCGGTTATCGACTGTCAATCCAAAGAATTGTTCGTTACAGAGAACACACCTTAAACGACTCCGAAGAAGCGCTTTTAGCCATGCAAGGCGAAATGGCACAAACAGCGAGCAAGGTATTTCGACAACTAACTGATGCCGATCTGAAATTCGGAGAGGTTGAAAATGAAAAGGGCGAGGTCGTTGAGCTTACCATTTCAACGTTTTCTCAATTCCTGATATCTCCCAAACGAGAAGTTCGGCAAAAAGCCTTCGCGAAGTATTACGATCAATTCGTTGCGCACGAAAATACGCTGGCCGCTGCGCTTGCGGGGAGCATACATGGCGATGTTTACTACGCGCGCGCTCGTCGATATCCTTCCAGTTTGGATGCAGCTTTATTTCCAGACAATGTTCCTCGGAGCGTATATGAAAACCTCATACAGGCTGTGAGGGATGAGCTTCCAAACGTGCATTCGTACTTCGAAATGCGACGTCGTTTTATGGGACTAGAGCAGATCCACCATTACGACACGTACGTCCCAATGATAACTGATTTGGAGCAAGACCGTGATTGGGATGAGGCCGTGGAGACTGTTATCGAGTCGTTGGCACCCCTTGGAAATGAGTACTGTGAAGTCCTAGAGGGTGGCCTGCGTGGAAGGTGGTGCGACCGATATCCCAATAAGGGAAAGCAAAGCGGTGCATTTAGTTGCGGGACCTTCGATGGCGCACCATATATTCTAATGAATTACAAACCAGCAGTGCTGAACGACGTATTCACGCTTACGCATGAAGCTGGCCACTCAATGCACAGCTACTACTCAGCGGGTAACCAGCCATTTCAGTACTACAACTACACGATCTTCGTGGCAGAAGTTGCCAGCACATTCAATGAACAACTGCTGACTCACTATTTGTTAAATTCGACAACGGATGATCGATTTAAGGCATATTTGCTCAATCATGAAATTGATAGTATCCGAGCCACGATTGTGCGACAAACGATGTTCGCCGAATTCGAAAAAGTCACACACGAAATGGCTGAAACTGGGCAGCCATTAACAGTTGAGTCGTTTCGGAAAGCCTATCGCCAGCTATTGGACGATTATTTTGGTCCTGACTTCGTGATAGATGAGCAATTATCGCTCGAATGCTTGCGGATTCCGCATTTCTATCGAGGCTTTTACGTATATAAGTATGCCACGGGATTGTCTGCAGCCATTGCCCTTTCCAGACGCGTTCTGGAGGGGGGGCAAACCGAGAGAGAGGCCTATCTGCGGTTTCTTAAAGGTGGATGTTCCAAGGACCCTCTTGATTTGCTCTCCGATGCTGGCGTTGACATGTCCAGTCCTGAGCCAGTCAAAGTCGCCTTGCAGCATTTTGGTAATCTAGTTAAGCAATTAGATGAGTTGTTGAATTAGCTTCATTTTCCATCGCGAATACTTAGCCAACCAAATACGGCGCTGGCCGGCTCCAGAGTTGGAATTTGCTTGGGAAAAACATCCACCCATTGAATAGTAAATTAAGGGATGTTGCCACAATCACTTTCCCGACGATAATTCTTCGTTATCGGGTCGAGATGGTGCCAGCAAAACCATTTTTCGATTCGATTACGTATACTGATTCGACCGTAGGTTCGCGAATATCCGAGAGTTCTGCTGAGAGGAGTTCAGCTGTGTATATTGCTGTTTCGACGGATTGCCTCCCTGAGCTGCAAGTTCCGGAAGTCGTAGAAGCGCTTGCTGATCTAGAATTTACCACGGTAGAAATCGCGCTGCGAGAAAACGGCTCGGCATTAAGCCCAAGTCGTATTGACGCCGAATTCGATAGAGCAATTCACTTGGCTCGACGAAGCCACCGTTTAGAGGTGTGCAGTTACGACGTTCACATTGATGCTCAGGGGGAGGAGTATTATCAACAGTTTGAGGCGGTCTGTCGTCTCGGCAAAGCCACTAAAGTTGTGACATTGACTATCCCGTCTGGTGAACTTGGGACACCGTTCAATGAGGAAGTTGAGCGGCTGCAAAAGTTGGTTGACATCGCCGATAGCGAAGGTGTCCGAGTGGCGATGAAATCGCAAATTGGCTGCCTATCGGAGGATCCAGATACCGTCAAAGTGTTGTGCGACAACGTGAAAGGGCTTGGCTTGGCACTAGACCCAAGCCACTATCACTGCGGCCCGTATCCCAACAAAAACCTCGATCGCATAATGCCCTACGTGTTTCACGTGCATTTTCGCGATTCCAAGGGAAAACAGTTGCAGGTGCGGGTAGGGCAAGGCGAGATCGAATATGGCAGAGTGATTTCTCAACTGCAGCGAGTTGGCTATCAACATGCGCTCAGCGTTCAGATGACGCCCATGCCAGACATCGAACAGAGAGGTGAGCTACGTAAACTACGCCTACTCTTGGAAACTCTTATATAATTCTTGCAGTCATTTCGTCTCGAATTCGGAAGAATACGCCCAAACGGATAGGCGTCGATGTTCTTCAAAGCCCGCCTGCTGATATATCGTCATGGCCGGCGTGTTGTTGACATCTGCAGCGGTTACCACTAGGTGGGCATTGGTTTTTCGGGCGAATGATAACGTCTTGGCTATCAATGCAAATCCTAGCCTCCGCCCTCTCGCCGCGGGATGCAGACCCATGTAGGCGATTTCCACGGCACCCGAGTCGTGTGGTTCTAGCAACAGGCACCCCAACGGTTGGTCCATTTCATCCATCAAGAGATACCAGGGCAAATTGGGTTCTTCAAAACTGCGCTCGTTAAGGAAACCTTGGAATACGTCACTGAATGGCCGGAGATCATTCAGCTTTGGGCAGTCCAGCGTCCCATCAAAGGTTCTTTGCACAATCGCAGAGACATCTTCAAAAGATCGACTGTTTGCATGGACAAAGCTGGCGGTCATATCATCGCCTGTCAGCGACATCTCCAGGTTCGGATCCACTGGCCGCCAAAGATGGGTGATTTCGGTTAGCCGTTGCCAACTTGCCTTCAACAGACAATCTGCCAAGACTTCGTCTTCCGGTAAAGGTAACGCGATTTGCTGATAGTGGATTCCATGTCGGCAAAATCGATCGCGAAACTGTTTGAGCAAATTTACTTGGTAATGCTCGTATCCTTGAGTTGCGCGAATTCCAACTAACAAGCCGACTTTTCCGGGCAGAATGACACCACAACAGGCAGCAACAAGGATTCCACGAGAATGAATGGCCAAAGGTGCAGGCGTTGCAAAACGAAGAAGTTTGGCATGTGTGTCGCCAACCATTCCATTCCGTTCTTCGGCTGGAAAGTTGGCGAAAATCCAATTCAAAAGTTCTTTGACTTTTACCGGAGGAATTTCAACAGGAATTCCGTCGTTCGCACCAGATATTAATTCTTCCATGGTTGCTCACAAATGTCCGTTAGCGAGCTTGGTACAAAAAGCCACCAACGCTCGCTGACATGAGATTTGCGATGTCCTAAACCTAACGGGAAAAGGTCTTTAGTTCACGATGGGAACGATATCATCAAGAACAAGTCGCTTGTCATCGGAGGAGCCTTCAGCCAGAGCAACACCTTCGTTGCCTTGCAGGGCGATTTGAAATGATTGCGACATTTCTAAGTCAGTAATTAGTCCGAGGTCGTGGAAGAGCCGAGCTTCAAAAAGCTTCCTAAGCACCGGAACGTCTGGGTCTGCCAATTGACTTGCAAGTCGCCCCATGATGTGTTCTGTTTTTAGTTCGGGCAGTTCCTTGAATTTGAACTTTTCGTCAAATTGAGCGAAGAGGCGATCCATGCTCTTTTCGACTTCATTATCATCGTTCTTTCTCAAACGGGCTCGTTCAACTTCAGTATTTACTAACGGCTTCGAGGCTCCCAGAACCTCTCCATTTGCAGTGTATGCCTGCAAACGAGTTGAGTTATTGACGACACCTAGAACACGGTTGAATGTAGCTTCGATAGTGAAATGAAATAACCCTTGCAAACCCTCTTGTTTTGCCTGTTCAAGTAGCTCAGCCTTGGTTCCCTCGCCCAAGAAGACCAAGCCTGGTGTAATCGTCGCACCTGGGAGCGTCGAGCGACGATTGTTTGCACTTCCCCCCGTTCCACCTCCTCCAAAACTCGGACCACCGTAACCGTCTTCGCTGCCGTAGTCACCACCGCCTCCCCCGCCAAAGCCGGGACCGCCACCGAATCCAGGGCCACCTCCAAATCCAGGACCACCACGACCAGTATTTCCGGCCTGTCTCCGAGGCTCTATCGTCACAACATCCTTGAGGGCAGGGCCAAATGCTCCAGAACTCCAGCGCGATTCAAAGGCTGCTACCAGTGACTGCCCCAATTCTCCAGTCAGCTGTTGGAATGTTCGATCTCGATTGTTGTTGTTATTCCCGCCACCAAAACTAGGTCCGCCACCATAGCCCCCTTCACCACCGTAACTACCACCACCGCCACCACCGCCACCGTTACCGAATTGCGTCGTTCCGATAGGTTTGAGGTCGGTAATGGAGCTTGGCGCATCTACGGTAATCCCGACGCCAAATCGGGCTGCAACCACCAAGCGACTTGGCTCCGCGTCGCACCATCTACTGTTGGCCAGAATGTCGGCATCCTCTTCGCCAGAAACAAAGGCAGCATACAGCAAATCGATAGCCTCGGATTCACGACCAATTCCAAACGCATATTTGGCTTGGGTCCAAAAGTTCTCGCCTGGCGCCGATATCCCACCAGCTGAACTCGAATCACGAATCCATGTCGCCACAAGCCGAACTTGATTGGCGTTTGGTCGTGGAGCATTTCGAGGAGGCATAGAGCCATCTTCGAGAACTCGCAAGATGTCCTGAAGCAGAGCTGCATTGTTGGGATCGCTTACGTTGGCAGTTAGATTGTCTAGTCGCACATCGCCCTTTGGTTGATTGGCTCCGTGGCAACGGACACAGGATTGGTTAACAAGCGATTGCACCATCGCAAAGCCACCAGCTGCATTTTGGTTTCCACCTCCAGGACCACCTCCAAAACTGGGGCCCCCATAACCATATCCCCCATAGCCATCTTCCATATTTCCCATGTCACCTTCTTCCGAGCCGTATCCGTAGCCATCGTCGGTCGTAGGTTCATTGGCGCCGTATTGGCTGCTACCCATATCTGAACCATAAGTGTCATCGTATCCATCTTCGCTACCATAGCCGCTGCCACCTACGCCACCGCCGGAAGGTTGATTTGGACGTCCACCTGATGGCCCCGGATATCCATAGCCGTTATTCTGATTGCCTGGATAACCGCCGTTACCTTGCCCGCTTCGCGATCCACTTCCATAGGCACCGCTACCGTATGCTCCACCAGCTGAAGGCGAAGCTGATTCCGATTCTGTCGGCGAGTCTTCGCTTCCATAGCCAGGGTCGTAACTGTCACCATAAGTTTCGTCGTAGTTACCGGCTGATGCGTCCGTCGACGCTACTTCGGTTCCTCCTCCACCCCCGCCACAACCGCAGACAAATGGCAAGGAAGCGGACATCAGAATTGCGAACAAACTAGTACATCGGAACTTCATTCCAAATCCTATCGCAATAAAAAGGTTATTTAGGTTGGGAAAAATGAAAGTGAATACTAAGAACATGAAGAATCAGACGTCAGCCCAACCCATGTAAGGAAACCCAAGAGACCACTGCCTATACTTGAAATCCACAAGCAGTTTTCAGCTGTGTGAGTTTGTCTTTGAGAGAAGACAACAAACTCGCGAATGCAAGGACAAGAGTTGGACTTTGGGCACCGTACAATGTCCCCTATTATGCCCGTAAATCCATTGCGTGTCGAGCTTTATTGCAAAAACAACTAGGCCACGAATTTTTTCACGTTATCCAAGTTTGAGCTCTCCTCGCTACTGATTTTCAAGTGAAATAGGTGGGTTCTGGTCGAAACTAACACAGTCGGTCGGCTGGGAAAAATCACACCCAAAGGCAAATTTTGAATTTGCGCTCATCAAGAGACTGAAAGTGCAATCTTACCCTCCCGAATTTTCCGGAGGGTTAATTGCCGTGAATAGGTCGGCCACATGGGTACTTTATGAGGGGCCTTCACGCATCATGAGCAACTCCAAAATCATCGCTCGACTCCAATTTTTGTAAGTGCGTTTAATGCGCAGCACTTTGCGCGTCCCTGGCAAAAACAGCTTATCGGTCTCGGATCGACAAGTGGCGACACTTTTCGAGCAGCATGTTTGGTGCTAGAGTGGAGCATAACCCAAGGTTGTCGAGAGCTTCCATTCTGGTTAGCTTGGCGCACTCGCATAAGTGGCCTCCCGCCTGAATCATGATCCTACCCGCCAATTCCCACAGGAGAGAGAACTATGTTCGCGAGATTAAATTTCAATATTCTTCTCATACCTCGCCTCCCCTGTTGGGTGGTCCTGGCAGTCAGCCTGGGTTTTTCGACAGCCGTTTTAGCGCAGAATGGGAAAATTGCGATACCTCGGAAACAAACGCAGCCGCCGGGTCCTCCACTTGCGCCTGCTGACGCATTAAAAAAAATGACCACGCTCGACGGGTTTCATGTCGAGCTGGTCGCATCCGAACCAGACCTGATGAATCCTGTCGCGATGGCCTTCGACGAGCGCGGACGAATTTGGGTAACGGAGAGCTTTGAATACCCTCGTCACGAGCCTGGGCCAGGACGTGACAGAATCAAGATTCTGGACGATGCCGATGGGGATGGCAAAGTGGATTCGGTGAAGATCTTTGCAGAAGGACTAAACATTCCATCGGGCATTGCAGTGGGCTATGGAGGGGTCTGGGTGGCCAATGCCCCGGATATCCTATTCTTACAGGATACCGACGGAGACGACATTGCAGACAAGACCGAAGTGGTAGTTACTGGTTTCGGAAGATTCGATACCCATGAATTGCCCAACAGCTTGACTTGGGGGCCAGACGGTTGTCTATACGGTTTGAATGGCGTATTCAATCCTTGTAAGGTTGAATCGCAAGGTGTTGGCTATGAGTTCACTTGTGCCATGTTTCGCATTGATCCACGAACTCGAAAGTTCGATCTGTTTTGTGAAGGTACCAGTAATCCTTGGGGAATTGCCTTTGACGATCGCGGTGAGGCTTTTATTTCTGCTTGCGTAATTGATCATTTATGGCATTTGACAGAATCGGGGTACTATCACCGTCAAGGGGGACCATATCCGCCACACACCTGGAAGATTGATTCCATTGTTAGTCACCAACATCAAATGGCCGCATACTGCGGCATAACCTACTTTGATTCCGCTGCTTATCCAGAGGAATTCCGAAAACGGTTGGTGATG
>JAGQOY010000125.1 GCA_020427005.1 Planctomycetales bacterium | reverse complement strand
CCTACCTATTGAAGATTGAGAGTCATCATGAAAAGTACAGTTCGATATTGCATGATGTTACTTTGCCTATTGTCGACTGTTTCTACCTTGGGGGCTGCAGATCGTCTGGAGTTTTCGCCACCAACTACGGAAGGTAGCAAAAAGCATGTGGTACTAATTGCCGGCGACGAAGAATACCGAACCGAAGAGTCGATGCCCATGTTGGCCAAAATATTGAGCCAGAAACATGGATTTCGATGTACCGTTCTATTTTCCTTTGGCGCCGACGGAGCCGACTACATCGACGCCAATAACCAGGCAGGCATGAGAGGTCTTGACGCGTTAGCGTCCGCAGACCTGATGATCATTGGAACGCGTTTTCGAAATCCCGATGCAGCTGGCAGTAAGTGGATTGCGGATTTCTTGAACGCCGGCAAACCGATCATCGGAATTCGCACTTCTACACATTCATTCAAGGGCAGTGGTGATTTTGGAGGACTCCCCTATGACGATTTTGGACTCAAAATGCTGGGGGAAACTTGGGTAAGTCACCATGGTCGACACAAAGTTCAGGGCGCACGCTCGATAACAATGGAACCCTTTGCGGATCACCCCATTCTCAAGGGAGTAGGTGACATTTTCTGCCCGTCCGATGTTTATGGCGTCATTCACTTAACTGATGATGACAATATCCTATTGCGGGCTGCTGTCACCGAGTCTCTCGATCCAAGCTCGAAAGCGGTTGAAGGCAAACTTAATTCTCCGATGCAACCCTTTGCATGGTTGCATACCTATCGTAGTCCAAATGGAAGTAAGCAAGGCAAATCCTTTTGTACCACCGGTGGAGCGTCAGTAGATTTTGTCGACGCCGACTTGCGTCGCATGATCATCAACGCAGCCTATTACTTGACTGGTCAACAAGTCCCAGAAATGGCCGATGTAGATTTTGTGGATCCTTTTTACCCGAGCTTCTACGGTTTCATCCGAACGCCAGACTATTGGAAAAATGCCAACCTTAAAGTCGAAGATTTTTCAATTGGCAAATCGCCTCACATGCCTGACCCAGAAGGTTCACCGCAGTGGGATTTTCGCGCAAAGCCTCCGGCAGGTGCTTTTCAATTTCGCCAGGGGGAACGTATCGCTTTAGTTGGAGGATCCCTGGCAGAGCGAATGAATTTGTTTGGTTATTTCGAATCGCTATTGCACACCCGTTTCCCAGAAAAGAAGTTGGTATTCCGCAATTTTGGATGGCCAGCCGATGAAGTGGGGCTGCAACAGAGGCCGGATGATTACACAAGAATCGACGATCCCATGCTCGTTTTTCAACCCCAGTTGTTTTTCTGTTTTTTTGGGTTCAACGAGTCCTTTGCCGGTGACAAGCCAACGGACCTCTCTCAGTTTCGAGATAACTATCGCAACTGGATACAGGCACACCGTGAAAAATTTGGTGAAAATGGTAACGAGCCTCGTTTCGTATTGGTCAGTCCAATTGCTTTTGAAAACGCAGACTCATCAAATCTGCCATCTGGCAAGGAAAACAATGCGATTTTGGCCGAATATGTGTCTGAGATTCGCCAGCTGGCACAGGAATTGGGCCTGCCTTTTGTGAATCTTTTCGACGACTCGTTGCAAGCTTTTTCTGCCGAAAAGGGCATGCAGTATACGATTAACGGAATTCATACCAATGAGCAGGGCGATCGATTGGTGAGTGCGGAACTTGATCGGCAACTTTTTGACTCACCACACCCCACGGGAATGGATGTCTCAGAATTTCATCGAGTAAGAGCTGCGGTAAACGAAAAGAGTTGGTTACACCTGCAGGATTACCGCATGCTCAATGGTTGGTATGTCTACGGCGGTCGACGCACTTGGGATACAGAGACGTTTCCGGGAGAATATCAAAAAATTCGCAAGATGGTCGAAGTTCGAGATCACTATATCTGGGATCTCGCAAATGGCCAACCTGTTCCCGAGCGGCCTGACGATTCGGGGACTGGAGAAGTCTTCATTCCGGAGACTATGTTCGGGACACGCGACGATGCGTTTCGTGAGAATCGAGAGCCCAAAACGCTCGTTTATCCAACTCCCGAAGAATCGATTGCGCAAATGACTGTACCTGACGGATTTCAAGTGCAGCTTTTCGCCTCGGAAAGAGACTTTCCGGAGTTTGCCAATCCAACTCAAATGACGTTCGATAACAAAGGACGTTTGTGGGTCTCCTGCATGATCAACTATCCGCAATGGTTGCCCGGCTCGGCAAAGCCAGGGGACAAACTGTTGATTTTTGAGGACACAAATCAAGATGGTATCGCAGACAAGTGCATACCCTTCTACGATAAGTTGATTTGCCCAACAGGATTTGAGTTTTATGAAGATGGCGTGTTGGTGGTTGATGAACCACGAATCATCTTTTTGCGTGATACGGACGGTGATGATCAGGCAGATGAAGTAACGCAGGTTATTGATGGAATTGCAACTGATGATACGCACCATGCCATGGGTGCATGGGAGTGGTCCCATGGAGGATTACTGTACATGCTGGAAGGTGTCTCCATGTCCACCACATTGGAAACGCCGTGGGGTCCTTTTCGCAATAAAGGCCCTTCAGGAGCGTATGTGCTAGATCCAAAATCCTGGCGATTTCGACATTTTCGGACCCCTGGCTATGGAAATCCTTGGTGCATGGTCTTCGACCGTTGGGGGATGGGAACTATTGGCGATGGTACCAACGCTCAACAACATTGGACTAGTCCTTTGTCAGGATACGCGGTCAGCTCGAGAAAAACATTGACGCCAAACTTCGACAACGAAGGCATGCGGCCAGCAGTTGGTAATGACTGGCTGTATTCCAGACATTTTCCCGACGAGGTCCAAGGCCAGTTTATTTATGCCTGTGTTATTAACATGCATGGCATGCCTCGCTTTGAAGTAGGCGATGAACCTGGGACCGCGGGTTTTGCGGGGCATAGAATTGCTGACCTACTCTCGTCCACCGACAAATTCTTTCGTCCAGTAGATCCTCAAATCGGCCCCGATGGAGCACTTTGGTTTGGAGATTGGTGCAACGCACTTATTGGACATATGCAGTATTCCCAACGTGATCCCAATCGTGACCATGAACATGGAAGAATCTATCGTTTGGTAAACACTAAGAAACAACTTTTAAAACCAGAATTGCAGTTTGAAAAGACAATTCCTGAGCTGCTGAGTCAGCTGGAAACGTATGAAACTAGAGTTCGCTATCGAGCCCGACGTGAACTCCGTTCCCGTCCAGAATCCGAAGTACTGAGTGCGGTTTCCAATTGGGTCCAGGGTGATGCCTCGCCAAATAAACTTTGCGAGGCACTTTGGCTGCAAGAAAGCTTTAGAAAGCTCGATCCGGAATTGGTTAATCGCATTTTGTCCAGTGATGATTTTCACGCCCGTTCTGCAGCTGTTCATTGTGTCGCAAACGAGTACTTGCGATACCCTCAAGCCTTGCAGGTATTTGAGTCTGCTGTCAAAGATCCAAGTCCGCGCGTTCGCCTAGAAGCAATTCGAGGTTTGAGCTTCCTCCAAACTAGTCAGGCTGGGGAAGTAGCCTTGCAGGTCATAGACGATCCGTTGGACTACTGGCTGGAGTACACGCTTGAGCACACTCTTCAGGCACTTGCTCCTGCTATGGATGACGCAATTGCCAAGAGTAATTTCTTAGTAGCAGGTCCGACACGGTATAGGGAATACTACGATAACTACAAGCTAGCCTCGACTCCGGGAGGACTAGCAGCCAAGCCTCTGAGGGATGCTGAAGACGTAAACTTGGAACTTGGACAACGTTTGTCCGCAATTCGTGAACTTTCACGCGTCGAAGGTGGGACTTCGCGCCGGGGGCACGACGTATACATGAGGGTTTGCTCAGGCTGCCATCGCATCGGAGAAGAAGGTAAGGATTTTGGGCCTAAGTTAGATACCGTGGGAGCCAAATACGCAAAGGAAGAAATCATCAAGCATATCCTTTGGCCGAACGAAACTATCGCGAAAGGATTCGAAACCGTTCAAGTCCTAACAGCCGATGGACAAGTATTCAACGGTTTTGTGCTGGCCGAAACCGAAACAGCTCTGACTCTGGGAGTCGCTACACCCGATGGTAAAGGCCGAGAACAGGTTATCGAGAAAACTGATATTGATCTTCGGAAGGAAATGAAGGCCAGCTCCATGCCAGAAGGATTGGCCAAGACGATTGCGCCTATTGAGTTCTTGGATTTGGTTGAGTACCTAAACCAGCAAAACTTTTACGAAGTCGCTCCAGGCGGTTGGATCGCAACAGGAGTCGCAGAAATCGGCGAGCTTCGCAAGCATGGTGAAGCGATCGAAATTTCGCGTGACGCTCAGCTTCAGATTCCTGAGGATTTTGGAGATCGACGCTATGCAAATTTGTTTCTCAGTGCCCAAGATTCAAGCATTCATGAGTTTGCATTTCATTCGGCTGATACAGATTCTCCGGCCGTGATAATACGACTTGACAAGCCACAAGAGATTCGAGCCATCGAAATAGAGAATCGTCGCAGTCGACGCTTCTATGATCGCGCCAAAGATCTGGCAATTTGGCTATCCGAAGACGGCAAGACATGGCAACAGGTCTGGAGAAGCGAAAAATCGGGTCGTAGCTACGAAATCGAATTTCCACCGGGTACACAGGGACAATACATCAAACTCGGTTTGGACGGTAAAGGAATCTTGCATTTGAACAAGGCCATAATCTATGGAGTCCCATAAGTGAAATCCTGAGGCAGGATTGCAAAATGAACTACCGGAATTTCTGTTTGTTATGGCTCTTGTTTGGTAGCCTGGATGCTAGAGTTCAGGCTTCCTCAAATGACCAACTGTTTGAATCTCAAATCGCTCCAATTCTTCAGGCTCGCTGCATATCATGCCATAACGATCAGCAAAATGCAGGAGATCTTTCATTACAACACAGTTGGCAGCTAGAAGATTCCGGTAGCCTCCTGACACCAGGCAACGCTGAAACCAGCCGTCTACTAGAAGCTATTGAACTGCATGATGGGGAAGCGCAGATGCCCAAAGACGCCGCCCCATTGTCGATCACTCAGATTGAACTAATTCGAGAATGGATAAATGCCGGCGCTTCCTGGGAACCCGAATTCCACCTTTCCGCGCCACTTTCTACCAGTTTTGATTGGTGGTCATTTAAACAGATCACTAGGCCAAGCGTGCCTACTGTCGACGACATGCGAGTTTCAAATCCGGTAGATGCTTTTGTGCTATCGAAATTACGCGAAAACCAACTTGATTTTTCTTTCGCAGCCGACCGACGTTCCTTGATTCGGCGTCTCTATTTCGATTTGCTGGGGTCACCACCTACATACGATGAGGTGGCGAAATTCGTGTCCGACGAAGATCCCCAAGCATACGAGCGACTTGTCGATCGGCTTTTAGCTTCAGAACACTACGGAGAACGATGGGCTCGACATTGGTTGGATGTTGTTAAGTATGCTGACACCTGCGGATACGATAAGGATAAACTTCGCAATAATGCTTGGCCCTATCGAGATTACATCATCAGATCTTTCAATGATGACAAGCCGTTCGTCAGGTTTGTGCAAGAACAGGTGGCTGGAGACGCTTTATTCCCTGGCCAAGCCGATGGAATTCTGGGTCTTGGATTTATTGCCGCCGGTCCATGGGATTTCATCGGTCATGTAGAAGTTCCCGAAACCAAGTTGGATGGGTTGGTCGCTCGGAACCTCGACCGCGATGATATGGTTACCAATTGCATCAACACTTTTTGTAGTCTGACAATTCAATGTGCACGTTGCCATGACCACAAATTTGATCCCTTTACGCAGCGCGACTACTACGAATTGCAAGCCATTTTTGCAGCCGTAGACCGGGCCGAACGTAGTTACGATCTTGACCCTCTACTGGTAGAGGAAAAGTTTCGATTGCAAGCATCCGTCAAACGATGTCGCGAAGGTCTCAAGGCAATTGATGAGTCGATAACTGCAGCGGGCGGAGAGGAGCTCGCAACTCTTCGAAGGGAGGCAGAGGCGGCCCGAAAAGAAATCGATTTTGCTCTTTCCCCAGAATTCGGTTATCACAGCGGCCTTTCTGAAACCCAAGATAATTTGAAATGGGTTGAGGTCCAATTGCCACATGAGGTCGAGCTTTCCAGCATCATTTTGCATCCCTGCTATGACGATTTCGCCGGCATTCGCGACGGATTTGGATTTCCATTACGGTACCAGGTTACAGTTTCCGGCGACTTCATTGAAAACCAATCCAGCGATTGGAGAATCGCGTTTGATAGGACTCAGACAGATGTGCCGAGTCCCGGCATCCAGGCGATAGAGATTCCGTATAGTGGACCCCCAGTTCGTAGAATTCGGGTCACGGCAACCAAACTGGCTCCGCGAAAGGATGACTTCAACTTTGCCTTGGCGGAATTGTCAATCAAATGTCGAGGCCAAGATTTTGTTTGGCCAAAGGGTACTCACGTTTCAGCCTTGGACTCCATTGATGCACCAGTTCGTTGGGCCCGAAACAATCTCATTGACGGCCTTTGGCCGAAAGCTTCCGATCCTGACAGTTACAAGAATTGGATTGTTCTCAGTAGGAAACTTGAGTCTTTTCTCCGAGAACTTGAGTCTCAAGACCATTCCACCCACAAAGAAAGTCTGCAAAAAGAACTTGCGTCAGCTGAGGAAGCCTTGAAACAACTTCCTGAAGGTAAGATGGTTTATGCTGCCGCAACACATTTCTTACCGCAAGGAAATTTCAAACCCACCTCCGGCATACCAAGACAAATTAACTTACTGATGCGGGGAGAAGTCAATCGTCCAGGAGACGTGGTTGATCCAGGAGTTCTGTCGTTAGGTGAGCAAGTGTTTGAGAAACTCACTTCCGACGCTTCGGATTCTGACCGTAGATCCATGCTCGCAAAATGGCTAACCCAGGCAGATCATCCACTTCTGTGGAGATCCATTGCTAACCGCCTTTGGCAGTACCATTTTGGTGCGGGTATTGTTAGTACCCCCAATGATTTTGGTCGTATGGGCGACACTCCAACACATCCCGAGTTGTTGGATTGGCTAGCCTGCGAATTGCGCGATGCGGGAGGTTCACTCAAGCACATTCATCGGTTGATCGTTACCAGTTGGACTTACCGCCAGTCTTCGGCTAGTCATGCTGATTACCTAAGAACCGACGGAGAGAATCGGTATCTTTGGCGAATGAATCGTCGAAGATTGGAAGCAGAAGAAATTCGTGATTCCATGTTGCAAGTTGCAAATCTGTTGAACAACAAGATGGGTGGTCCAGGTTTTCCTCTGTTTGAGCTGGAGAAAACCGAACACTCGCCTCATTTTGAGTATTACAAATACGACCCCAACAATCCCGATTCACATCGCCGAAGTATTTATCGCTTTGTCGTAAGATCTCAGCCAAACCCTTGGATGATGACTCTTGATTGCGCTGATTCTTCACAGAGTACGCCAAGACGAAGTGAAACGATTACGCCTTTGCACGCTTTAACGATGTTCAATAACCGATTTAACCTCATGATTGCCAATCGCTTGGCATCCTATGTCTCGGAACAACGTACTGATCTAAATGCTCAAATTGAATATTCTGTGCAGCTAACACTTCAGCGAATGCCCACACGCGATGAACAAGTGCAGTTGCTGGCTCATGCCGAAAAATATGGGCTGGAGGATGTTTGTCGAGTACTTATTAATCTGAGCGAATTTGTTTACTTGGATTAATCTCATGCTGCAACGACGAGAATTTCTATCGAAGCTAAACGGCAGTATTGCTGGCCTTGCGCTGGCAACGATGGAAAACTCGGCCAGTGATGCATCCACCAGCGGAGTGCTCGAGCAATTGCACTTTGCACCAAAGGCAAGGCAAGTCATTCAGCTATTTATGGCTGGAGCTGCCAGCCATATCGACTTATGGGATTACAAGCCTTGGCTCGAGCGACACCATGGGGAGCCGTCGGATTTTGGGGAACCGATCGAAGCCTTTCAGAATGGGCTCGGACCTTGGATGAAGTCACCATTTAGATTTTTGCCATTTGGCCAAAGTGGCAAAATGTTAAGCGAAGTGGTTGCGCCGCTGGGAGCGTGCGTAGATGACATTGCATTCGTCCACAATATGGTTGGCAAGACTGGCGTTCATTCCCAAGCCACGTATTTGCAGGCCACCGGTTTTGAGCGGCCAGGATTTCCTGGCGTGGGTGCCTGGGTAAGCTATGCGTTAGGTTCAATCAACGAGGATTTACCCACCTTCATAGTTCTGCCGGATCACCGTGGATTTGCCAGCAACGGTCCGAAGAACTGGGGAGCAGCCTTCTTACCGGCGAGTACACAAGGCACCACCGTCTTTCCTCAACGCAGCAATCCAATCGACGATCTTGAACCCGGCGATGGTTTCGACAACAACGAAGCTCAGCAAGACAGTTTGAGGCTGTTGCACAATCTGAATCTGACTCACGCATCAAGCCGACCGGATGACTCCAGGCTTCTCGCACGTGTTCGAGCCTACGAATTGGCAGCATCAATGCAACTGGCTGCGCCGGATGTTTTTGATCTGTCGGATGAGCCTCAGTACATCCTGGATATGTACGGATTGTCTCGACCTGGTGTTGGATATCCAGTAGAGATTAATGCGGCCGAAGAAGCTGAGTACTTTGGCCGTAAGTGCTTGATCGCACGGCGATTAATTGAGCGAGGCGTACGATTTGTTCAGATCTGGTCTGGTAACGACAATAGTTTTCCGCGCCGAAATTGGGACAGCCATGAAAACATCGTGCGAGACCACGAACCATTGGCTAGAGGCATGGCCATTGCAACCTCCGCACTAATCCAGGATCTGAAACAGCGCGGTCTACTAGAAAACACAATCGTTCACTGGACGACAGAATTTGGTAGGCTTCCAAGCAGTCAAAGTGGCGTTGGAAGAGACCACAACCCTTTTGTTTTTACTAATTGGTTATGTGGCGGAGGAGTGAACGGTGGGCTTACTTATGGTGAATCCGATCATTGGGGCTACAAACCCTTGGATCGCAGTCGCCCAACCCAGGTTTACGATATTCATGCAACCATATTGCATTTGTTGGGCATCGACCACACACGCCTAACAGTCCTGCACGACGGCATCGATCGCCGACTGACCGACGTGCATGGTCGAGTCCTGAATGAGTTGATTGCCTAGCTATAGCAAGCCTACTTTTTGGCTCGAAAGGCCGCATACTCTTCGAGAGTTATTTCACCGTCACCATTGGCGTCCGCTCCATCCGGTTTGATAAGCATTTTTTCCCATTCGTTGGCGGTTAGTTTCCGATCGTTGTTCTTGTCGTACTTTTCGATCTGACGACGAGCCCAATCAATTGCTGACTTGTCCAAGGCGGCTTCTTGTTTCGCTTTTTCCCTAGCAGCTCCGTCGAGACTGCGAATCGCCTCTTCCCGTTGTCGAAGATTTTTCTCTAGTTCAAGCTTCTGATTTCTTGCGCGCTCTTCCATTTCCCGCTCTCGTAGCTCCGCCTCATGTAGTCGATTTCGAGCCCCTTCCAGCTCTCGGCGCTGATCGAGCATTTCATCCTTGAGAATGTGATTATCGGCTGTCAATCGTTCAATCATCTCCCTTGCTTCTCGCAACTGGTTGGATATTTCTTCTCGTTCACGATTGGAATTGTGAAGTGCCATCTGCAACTCGTGGATTTCGGGATTGGCTTCGGCTACTCGCTCACGCTGTAGCATTACTTCGTGTAGCCTCTCCTCAAGCATTGTCGCTCGCATCTCCAATTGCTTGACTTGCGTCAAAGCACGTAATTCGGCCATTTCAGCTTGCATCTCAGCTTTTGCGCGAAGTAGTTCGCGTTCGGCCTGCAGTTCAACGTTTTCGATTTTTAGTTTTAGTATCGATTGAACTAGTTCCGATTCCATGAATTCATTCAGTTCCTCAAGGGCTTCTTCCAGTTCCTCGTCGTCCTCGTCCTCTTCGTCGCGCTGTTGGCTGTTCAAAATACGATGCATCAAGATTGGGGGCAGCGCGCGATCCCTGTGGATTGCCGGTGGTTCTGGAGGGCCACGCCTTGCATCTTCGGCTCTTGGATGCGGTGGAGCAGGAGCCACATGTGCATCACGGGCAATTGGGCCACGCACAGCTGGCGGCCGGTCGTTGTTTGGACGTTGCGCATCGGCACGCGATGAGTTTTGTGGCTGATCATCGCGGGACCGTTCACTTGCAGACCTTGGCTGCTCAGCCGCCGGAGCTCGAGAATCGCCTTCACGTGCACTTTGTATTCGCTGTGGTTGAGGAGGACGATCGGTGACTTGCCTACGTTGTACCTCGCCCCTCGGTTGATTCGATTGAACGCCCTGATCAGTACGAGCATCCTCCGATACAGGCCGTGGCACCTGGTTTTGGGCTCGCGATTGAGGCCGCACCAAATTCGATGGCCGAGCACTCGGTTCGTCAGCCGTGGAGCTTTTGGGCTGAACTCCTGGCACAACCAAACGAGCAGGAGGATCCACGGGTAAGGCTACAGCCTGCATTTGTGGTTCGGGTTTCGGGCTACCAGCCTGGATCGGAGTGGGTTGTTGGGGTGAAGCGATTTGCAGCTGCAACGGTTCTGTGGAGGTACTCACTAAGGGCCGAACTTCGATGCGAGTGGGAACGCCCACGAGGAATTCGTTGGCATCTACCGCTTGGCGCAATTGGCCAATCGTCTGTTGAGTCTCAACCTTTGTACCTGTCAAAAGAACAGATTGAGTAGCCACAGGTTTAGACTGGACCCAAATTCCTGAATAATGCGCTGGAAGCAATTCCAATTCAGAAAAATTCTGAGCATCAGCAACTGTCGAATCAAGAATCCGACTTAACAAGATGGCGGCTGAAAGCCATTTAATGCAGAGACGTTTCACGATCTAAGTCCTTCCGTAGGGAGCCATTCTGCTATCACCAGGTAGGGCGAGTCGTCATCACACATTTGACTCGAGGTGTAGCCATATCGTTATCATAATAACATCCAGTACAGTCCACCAACTCCACCTGTTTGGTCGACGATGAAGCAAGGCCTAAAAGCCATCCTAATTCAACATAACAATCAAGAAATATTGCCTGGTCGAAATCGCGCGCCTTGGCACTCTGCCGAGTCAATACGATGCTTCTTGAGCGGACCAAATCATACGTGTGAATGGGACTCAGCGTGCCCAAAACAAATCGACCCAGGTTCTTTCTGAGGGCCGCAGAGAGATTATCAGCGTGTCCTTCTCAGTTGAAAGCTTACCCAACTGCCCACCTCGGGCATCCACACGGAATGCAGCTGCAAGGTTAGCAAAGAAGCGAACTTTAGTTGTCGCTTGCTTACGGCCATGCTCAGAAATAAATATTCTCTGGCCTATGGTCATTCCACTGTCGTCTATTAATGGGTGGCACAAATCGATACGCACATTCTTTTGATTTACGTTAATCAACCATCCGATTTCGGGTGATTGTCCAGGATTGCCACTCAAACTGCAGTGCCACGGTTTATCTAGCCATTGCATAGCTGCCAATGGGGCATTGGGTAGATCCACAGCCACTGCCACACGATGATAAACTTCGCTTTGCCCACTGACAGCTAAAATTGTTTCCAAAAAACGTCTATCTACCCGCCGATGAAATGTTAATCCACCGGTCAAATAATGTGTCCGATAATCGGTTTCGTCAATTTCTATTAGCGAGGGAGCTACGACTCGGCCTGCTGACCAAGGCTGCATGACATGCTGCGAGTAATTCCGAAGCAGAGCTGATTCGTTAGGCCAAGCTAACCTTAAAACGTAAGCACTTTTCCACGGATTGCTTGACTCCGGAATCGTGGCTAAGCCGCTGAGCTTAATCCCTATTTCAATATGTCGATTTCCCCTTAAGAGCCGATAGTCAAGTTCGAACCGGCCTACATTTTTACCTTCTAATAATAAATCCCCTTTCGTTTCCAACATACCAAAAACGTTTGAGCTACCAACAAGTCGCATGTCTTTCGCCTGCATCTCAGAAATTCTAACTTTGCCCTGAGAATCAACCTCTCGTCTGGCAATCATTAGGCTTAGCCTGTTACCTCGTTTTCCGGGAACATGCAGACTCCGGAGGTGTCCCCGGGCCGAATCCACTTGTGCTTCCAGGAATTCATTCATTAACAAACCGCTGGAATCGGTTATGGGCTGCCCCTTGGCTCGGCCAACCGATGAGTCCAGATTGAGCGGCGAATGGACGAATCCAAAGCCTGGAGTATCCACCAGGCTAATCCAGTCGTTGCCCATTCTGCCATTGGCATAGTGCCATGTCTCGTTAGCAGCTAAATGCTCTGTTTTGTCAGAATGTACCGTCACGCGTACCGGGGAACTGTGGGGATTAATTATTAACTTTCCATGGTGGACCTTGTCTCCGGTCGAATTTGTTATTGACCAGCTCTTTGATACTTGATTCAAAAACCGCTCAATCCAAATGGTTCTAAGTTTGGAAATCTCTTGACTCAATTCGGCCGGATCAATGCGATCCTGATCCGAGTTTGCACAAATCAGGGCATCGACCTGCTGCCATAGATTGTCTAGCTCGGGAAACCAATTCTGACAAGGAATTCCGCTGAACTCTGGAGGGCCTTCCTGGCCACCATTTACAGCCCCATCCCCCTTGCGTGTTCGTTGACACTCCAATTGCCAAACGAGGCTGGCAAGGTTCTGTAACGCCGTGATTTGCGAATGAAAGCATACATAGGACTTGCAATTCGCAATCAGTTCGCGAGCTGGAACACTCGTTTGAGATAACCAATCAAACTGAAATTCGTCAGCCTTCAAACGCTCTTGATGATATGGCTGGTCCGTGGATTCAAAGTAATCATCAACGAGCCACCACTTTCCGAGCGCGGGAGTACGGCTGGAAATGTGTTGAAGCAATTCAAAGTATTCAGAGTACTGACCGGGCCAGTGAGCAAATACGAGGGTCGGAACATGTTCGTGATCAAGTGCTTCGCCTACGTGCCAACCCAGAGCGAGAAAACTCTTCGCACTCGATGCATCAAATACAGGTCCCGCGATGGCCGAAATGAATGTTCCGTCGGAGGACTCCCATGATATCTTGCTATGCTCACCCTTGGGATATTTACCTTCTGTCCAAGCCTCCAGTAGTACGCCTCGGAAGCCGAAGCGTCGTAGCAACATAGCGGACTCATTATCGAGCCCCATTGTCATGCGCGCAAAAATGTGGGGATAATCTAACTCTAGCTTAGAATACTCGTTTCTACCTCGTTCCAGGTCACGCATCATACTGTCGATTTGCATCAATGGGTGGGGGCGTTCATCTACCAGCCCCCCGGCAATTGCAATTTGCCGTGCAGCTACCGAAGATCGAAGCTTCTGCCAAGTGCTTCTATTCGACTCGAACAGTTTGAGCAATAACTCCGCATTGGCCACCAAAGAGGTCGTGTAAGGCAAATCCAGTTGTCTTTTTAGCGATGCCCCCAGCGTTGAATCTGCAAGCAAAGTAACATCTAACAAGTGAACGTCGAGAGCATAATAATGGTCCCTTTCCTGACCCAACGAGTCGAAGCAGGACTGAAGCAATTTTTCGGCTTCCTCGAGATCTCCGCGATACACACACTCGGCTGCCCTGATAATCTGGTCCGTGAAAAGCAATTCATCTAGGTTGCTTGTATATCTTAGCTGCCGAGTCATCAACTGAATTTGCAAGAAGGCGTACCCCAGAGCTGCAAATGCAAATTCGTATTTTTTCAACGTCTCCTCTGGACATTCGTTCCAAGAGAGACTTAGCGCCCCCCCACCGTCAATGTTAACCTGAGAGTCCACATTTTCGACAGAAAGAAATTCAGAGTAACGATCCAACAGCACTCGTTGATTTTCGCGCCAATTCGGCCTTGCTCTTACGGGAAGGCCTCCCGCGTTTCGAACTTTCGTTTCAATATCGGCCACATCCGTGCCGCAGGCGTGTTTAGTCAACATTACCAATGCCTGCGGAAGCTCGTTCGGCAAATTATCGGGCTGACGCCACTTGGGTATAGCCTGACTCTTGAGAAGTAGCCAGGGATGCCACAAGGCAATCCACCCCGACAAAAAATCGTCAGCCAAGTCCTCTTCAAGATGCCGGGGAAAGCTATCAAGTTCGTATCCGGGCAAGAGAAACATCAAATCGCATGCCGACATGTACTTGATCCGTTCTAGGTAAGTCCGGTTGGATGTTCTTCTTAAGGTCAGTAGTTGATCTACTGTAATCGCGCGAATATGTTTTTCTCGAAGAATTTCTGCAAACAGAGTGTTTTAAACAGGCGCGTCCAAAACATCCTCGGCAACAAGAATCGGGAGATTTGGTACAACCGTGACAGCCAGAGCAATAGCATCACTGGGGCGAGAGTCAATTTCGATTGACTGCCCATCCCTAACGAGCACGATCTTTGCATAGTAGGTTTGGTCGCGGAGCTCAGTTATTTCAACCCGCTCAAACTCTGCCCCCAAGCCCTGAGCAATTGAAACAATCAAATCATGAGTTAATGGACGGGGAGGTTTGAAGTCGCCTTTAACCCGCCGGTCGATGCTTGTCGCCTCGAAAATGCCAATAACTATCGGCAGTTGCCGTTCTCCATCAACCTCACGCAAATAGATAACTTGGTTGTCACTTATCTCGGTAATAATAATTCGTGACAATTGCATCTTGACTGACATAGATCTTCCAAATAATTGGCTATTCGATTCTGAATCGCAGCTAATTGGACTGGCCCCAGCTTAGTCCACAATTGCAACCTATCCTTACTTGCCACTCCACCAACCATCGAGTAACTGCTGTAACTGCAACACTTCGGCAGGCTGAGATGTCGCCAAATTTGCCGTTTCAAAAGGATCGCGTATCAAGTCGTATAACTCTGCTTGGGCGTTTTCAGTTCGGCTCGGGTTTGGCACAATCAACTTCCACTTATTATGGATGACCCAGCGATACATCAAACTGTCACTTGGGTTGTCCATGCTTACGATATCGTGTTCGAAGATTTCACCAAACACGGCCTGGCGTGAATCCAACTTTCTCGAGTTGGTCAGGTCAAGTCCAGGTAAAGTTCGGTCGGCGTCTTCGCCCAATAAACTCAAAACAGTTGGCACCAAGTCAATTGAACTGGCTAGGTGTTGTTCGTCCCGCTTGGCTTCCACTTTGCCAGGCCAATGAATCATAATAGGTGTGCGAACGCCACCATCATATTGACTGCGTTTGCTTTTGGGCGCATAAGCACTTCGATCCGGCAGATTGATCCAGCCATTATCGCAGACATAGACAATGAGTGTATCTCTAGGTCGGCCATGGAGGCGAATCATCTCTCGGAGCTCTCCGACCGATGAATCAAATCGCTCGCACATGGCCCAGTATTTAGCAACAGATTCTGATTCTGAATTTGGCTTATATTTTTCTATTAATTGATCATCGGGATCATGTGGTGTATGCGGTAACATGGGGGCATACCAAAGGAAATAAGGCTTGTTTTCATTTCTGGCTCGTTTAATGAACTGCTCAATGGGTTGCATCGTCTCGCGTCCAATCGTCAAACCGATGTCGCCATGCCTACCCCCGCGATTATGGTCGCCATGAGTCATCCCCGAATCGAATCCACCTCGCGTGGCATTCCCCTCCCACCATTTTCCTGTTTGTAAGCTAACATATCCCCGTTCACTCAGTCGATCTGGTAATGTAGTTAGCTTGTCGATATGCAATCGCAGGTATTCGTCAATTACTTGCTGGTATTCCGCCGATCGATAAAGTCGTCCTCGATTGCCGGAAGAGTCTCTTGGAGGTGGGTCATTTCCAACGATCCCATGTTGATGTGGGTAGAGCCCAGTGATGATGGATGCCAAGCTAGGACGGCATAGACTGTCTGGAACGTACCCACGGGTAAAAACTAGACTTTCGTGAGCCAAAGAGTCAATGTTTGGAGTTTGGATGTGGGGATGCCCCATGAATGAATAGTCACCCCAGCCCTGATCATCCGATATCACAAAAACAATATCCGGTTTGCCCGAATCTTGAGCCTGCGCGGATGGGCAATACTGGAGACAACCGAAGATCACAGCAGTAGCCGTTGCGTTGAATATCCAACCGCAGACAATCTTCCCAGCTCGAGCTACGAATGCATCGGTTGTTGTCATGATCAACTCCAAAGTGTATTTCAAGGCCACGAAAATGACGCTGGAGCGCCAATCAATTACGAACTCGATTATCTTGGATTCAAGCACTTTTGCAATTCGCATCAAATAGCTGTACGTGCAAAAAACGAACTCAAGGAGAATTGAAAACGATAATTTGAGGAAATTCTATCCTGGCTGAAGCGCTGCGTGTCTGTCCTTGACTCGCAAACAATGGGATGGGAGTTATATTTGCAAAAAATTGGTGGGCGACGCTGCTTAACCCGAGAAAATTCTAGAATTGTTTTTGAAAATGATTGATGTGAAGATAAATGGCCCAACCGGTACGATCATCCTAAATCGGCCGCAAAAGTGCAACGCAATGGATCGTGCAACGCTCGATTCGATGCGACAGGCTCTATTTGATTTGCAGCAAGAGAAAAGGATTCGGGGGATCGTCATTACCGGTACGGGACCACATTTCAGCTCAGGCTTGGATCTCGTCGAACTTAACCAAACACTGGATAATCAACACGCTCTGCAACAATGGTACGATGACTCCGAAAGACTCAAAGGAGTGGTCGAAGCGATTCTCCAATTGCCGAAACCGGTCATCGCGGCCGTGGACGGAGTCGCCTTTGCAGCAGGGTTGGCCATCGTATTAGCATGCGACTTGGTGGTCGCTGGTTACGAGGCGACATTTGCTGTCAAGAGCGCACCCCTAGGTATCGTCTCGGGTATCGTATGTCCACTGCTGAAATTTCGAGTTGGCGCTGGGCTGGCAAGTCGACTTGCGATTGGCGGTGATTGCCTTACTGCCACAGAAGCCAAATCACTTGGTTTGGTACATCATCTGGTCGAATCCCATTTGATTTGGGTGCGCGCACAGACATGGGTCGAGCAAATGTCTGCTTGTCCGGCGGAAACATTGCAGCTATCCAAACGTCTACTAAACGAGATGTTGGGGGAACAACTGACTACTGAGCTCTCAAGCGCCGCGGCTGCTGCAGCCACATCGCTAACCACCGAGGTTGCCTCCGAGGGACTTCGCGCCTTTGCAGATAAGCGGCCTCCCAAATTTCCGTCATAAAAGCACCTTTTTGGAAACCTCAACCTGCCATATCTCTGGTTGACGAATCCAGGTGTGCACAAAGCCTGAAACTAGAGCAGACCTTACGTAACAGGAGCGTATTTTTGCCCGTTTCATCAGGGATTTCCTCGAAAACACCCGCTATATTTCTGTGCGACTCACTCTAGCAGGGTGATGAAAAAGTCCGTTTGCAAATCTTGTGGACGCTTCGGGTTACTTTTTCAGCAGCCTGCCAGCCGAGATCTAGGGAGACGACTGCTTTTCTGGCCAATAGTGTAGTTCCCCATTCAGTTCCGTTGCGGAATTGGGCTATTCTTATCACTGTCAGAAATCCGGGTTTTGTGGATCGTAATGAATGGGCGAAAAAGATTACTTGGCATCCCGGGCAATATTTGATTTAATCTGGAACAGCAAATGCAATAATTGAAGGGATTACTGCAGCTTTGGCATGCGGTGTGTCAATACGGGAATAACTTCTGATCCGAGAGAGGTTCCTCCGGTGCAATGGGCCGAACCTAAACTTTTGATCGCTGATGATGACCGCGATTTTCGCGAGTCATTGGCTGAAGTATTCAGAAAAAGAGGATTTGGGACTAGTTTGGCAGCGGATGGCAAAGAGGCCTTGGAAATCGCTTCGCAACACGCTTCGACATTCCATTTAGTTTTGATGGATGTTCATATGCCACGACTATCTGGACTGGATGCAGTGGCATTATTACGAGCAGAACTTGAGTCCCAAGTGCCCTGCATTTTGATGAGCGCCAACCTAGATGCTGACATCGTGCGCAGGGCATCAGAACTGCAGGTCGCTTCGATGTTGTCGAAGCCATTCTCACTTCGGTCATTGAGACAAGTTGTCGACGACATCTTGCGTTCTTCCTATGGCTGGCCGCTTTGAAACACTCGCTCGCTGCGTAGGCATTAGATCAAATTCCCGCAACCGAAGCGTTTTTTCGCTCGATTGATCGACGATTCCACTTAATACGTCGGTGTACCCGCACTAGCCCACTCCACCATTCAACCCGATTTGGGGGAGTATGTTATTGCTTAATGAAGCCTTCTCCAATAGAATTCTTGCACCAAAATAAAGTCGTGTTTTCGAAGGGGTACTTTGAAGACAATGCAGTCGCCTAGTAATAATTGCCCACATTGCAGTTTGTAATACTAGACCACATTGTTAATAGTAGGCCAGGCATCCAGCCTGTCTTTCTTGCAGACAGGCTGGATGCCCAGCCTACTGAAATGCTGTCAACAATTACTTAGGCGACTCGTAAATACCACCTGGAATCCCAACTACATGAGTTGTCATGCGTTTTGGGATTTGAAAAAAAATCGGGATTCTCTGGTTTGACTGCAGCACTGGAACCAAAACTACGTCGCACAAAACTCAAACGAGGGCAAACGCCTTTCGAACAATTTCTGCTGCGTGCAACTGGCAACACAATTATCTTGCTCGCCCGGTTCTTTAGCGGTTACACCGTTCGTTGGGTTGATTGCCAACCGGACACGTGCCAAAGAGTCTATTTTGCAAACCATACAAGTCATCTAGACGCTGTGGTTTTATGGTCTGCACTACCAACGGAGATTCGAAATCTTACTCGCCCAGTAGCTGCGAAAGACTACTGGGGTAGGAGTCGTTGGCGGCAGTTTTTGGCTAAATCATTCAATGCTCTGCTGATAGACAGAAAAGAGATAAAGGTTCATCAGAGCCCGGTGGACATCATGCTACGAGAAATCGGAGATGTTTATTCTTTGATCGTCTTCCCCGAGGGAGGCCGAACGGAAGATGGCAATATGTCCAGTTTCAAGAGTGGCATCTATTACTTGGCCAAAAAGCGGCCTGACCTGGAACTGGTTCCAGTCTACATGGAGAATTTGAATCGCATACTGCCTAGAGGCGAGTTCGTACCGGTCCCGTTACTTAGTTCTATTACGATTGGAACTCCAATCTGGCTGGAGGCCGGCGAGCCCAAAGCCGATTTTCTTAAGCGAGCTGAGCAAGCGGTACGTAATCTCAAAGCGAATTACTCTCATTAACGCGTGCCGCCAATTGTGTCAAAAGATGTTATAGGCCTTGCTATCGAGTTCGGTTGAAAGTTCCGTAGAATTCGCATGGGCCAGCAGTTCGTAGTAAGCATATGGATATTTGAAAACGTGGCCAATTCCTAGAGTCTTATCACCTCGTTTGTTCCAATATTCCGTTTGATTGGGTCGAAGATTGCTAGGTTTGTGATCCGCGATTTTTCTCGCATCTGCTTCGGGTCCCTGTCGCGTCACAGTTACGTATTTCCGAAATGCAACTCGGCAGCTTTCCGCCCATTCTTCATCTCCCATTCGCGCGAGTTCGACCAGCGACTGCCCAAAGGTCAACATGTGCCCTGCAAAGCCCTGACCAAAACCCATGAACCGGTCGATTGCATCACTTGTTTCTTTCAGAATAAACTGTGACGCAGCTTGACTATCTGAAAACGGAGGTGGGTCAACTTCGGGAGATGGAGGTACATCTCGCCAAGGCTTGAATTCTCGAATTAGTCTGCATACACCCTCAACTCTGCCTGGAGTAGCGGACTCTGGTAGCATACGAAAAGCTTTTATAGCGTGCATGGCAAAAATAGCATCATGCCCTACTTCGCGCAAAACGCCGCTATTGTCAGCTAGAGCTAAGCCAACCTTTTCGCAAGCTTTTGGATCTGGTTCCTCCTGCAGAAAGTCCTCGCATAGCTTGGTGGGTCCCCAGTTCAGATCGAACAGTTGAATTATGCGCTGAGCGGTAGCATCATCCAATTCGTTGTCCACACACATTAAATGTGCACTGATCATCGAGGCACCGCGATGCCCATCCTCGAAATACTTCATATCTGGGGATCTGGCCAGCGCGTTGATGCCCTTCAGCAGCAATTCGCTCTTAGATATCCCGGGATGTTCTCCACAGATCGACTGTTCGACAGGAATGCAGGTCGCTAACAATGCCGAACTGGCCACGGCAAATTCCCTGCGATCAATAAATCTGACCATACAAATCTCCTCCTATCGTCAGGATTGCCACTATGTGTAATTTTAGGAAAGACTCGCTTTTGTCCAAGTCAGGATTGGCGAGTCCATTTGATGGCCACACCTGTAGCAGCGCTCCATTCTATTCTAACCGCGACTACATGTCCGGGGAAAAAGTCAGGTGGGAAAATAACGGTTCTTGGTGAGTACACAAGATCGAGAAATCGCAACACGCAAGGGAAAAAATACTTTTCGTGTGGCAACCCTAGAGTCCTTTTGAAAATTGCGAGCAAGACGAATGGAGGAGA
>JAGQOY010000124.1 GCA_020427005.1 Planctomycetales bacterium | reverse complement strand
GCCAAAGTAGCCGTCGTCGGCGTCGAAATCCTTCCGCAGCTCCTTCAACCAGCTAATTTTCCCGTCCTCCAGATCCACACACGCCAAAGTTCCCCCAGCACCATAGCAATACGCTCGTCGCCCAACTATCGTCGGTACGCAGCGTGGGCCGGAGTCGGGATCGATTGTTCCACGATATTGCGTCGCCCAATCAGCTTGCCACCGCTGAGTTCCGGTTGAGAGATCAAGGCAGCGTAAGCTCTCCGTATTGCCGAGTCGATGCATGACGTAAACTTGGTTTTGGACAATGGCTGGTCCGGCGTAACCTGCACCCATTGGTGTGGTCCACCGAATCGGAATTTTGCTGGGCCACTTGGTACCCAGCACGGTAGCCGGGGCCTGGCCATCGCGGCTGGGCCCTAGGATTTGCGGCCAATCACCCGTTTGATCATCCGTTCCTATGGCGTCGGTTTGCCCTAGGCAGAGCGACGTCAACGCAAACGCGCACACGCTCGCTACCAGGAGCCGATGGTACTCAAAATTCGGTATCCCCCTGGTGTATTTGGAAAGGGATGGGAATGATAGTTTGCACCGATCAAATCGTACGAACATAGGAGATGGCCTTAGTGGCAAAGTGGTTGAGATTATGGGGAAAGAAAAAAGGCTCACGGATGAGTGGTTGGTGGGTTGTGGGCAGCGCATCCGAAGCAGCATTTTTTGGTTCGCTGTTCCTGCTCGGTATTGTAACGCTGACGACGGTTGTATCTTGGCAAGTGTTTTGGCCTCAGTCGCCCCTGCGAATCGGATTCGGTTTTTGGTTGATGGTCATTGCCTCTAGCTCATTCATCGTGATTGGGCTAACTGCCTTTATTCTACAAATCTCGCAAACATTAGCGTCTCCCGAGCTCAGGAGCGCGATGCTTGATCAGGCCAAACGTGAGCATCAGCGGAGGAGCATTGGTGAACAACTAGGTAGTTTATCCAGTCTTCCTGGGCTCGCTAGATTGACAGATAGCCCCGGTGTGAAGCTTGCGTATCGACTGGCAGCTCATCAAGCTGAGACGGGTTCGTTAATCCTCAGTGCCCTATTTTCAGGATCCTGGAACACGCTGCTGGCCATTTTGACGGTCATTTCTCTGCAGAAACACTTAATTTCTCAACCCAATTGGTTCCTGACTGTCCTGCTCGTGCCCTTTGGTTGCGTTAGTTTTTTCAGTACGCGTTGGTTCTTTAGATTATTTCGGCAATTGGCTGGTGCGGGAGCGACGGCGGTTGAAATAAGTGACCTTCCGCTCTTGCCTGGAGGGCAGTATGAGCTCTATCTTTGTCAATACGGGCGGGTCAATCTGCGCAAGCTGGAAATTGCCTTAGTCTGCTATGAGGAAGCTACCTACCAGCAGGGCACGGATATTCGCACAGAAAGAGCGGAAGCTGCGCGGATTGAGATTCAGCCTCACCGAGTTGAACCAAGCCGCAAAATAGAAGATCTCAAGGCGGAGCCTGAAAAGCCGCTGGAGATGGACTGTCAGTTTAGCCTCCCTAGTGATATCATGCATTCATTCCAGGGGCAGAATAATGCCATAACCTGGGAAATTGTCGTGGAAGGAGAGTCTTCAAGGTGGCCATCGTTTTGCCGAAGTTTCCCGGTCGTCGTATATCCTATTCGCGCGTCACAGGCCGACGTAGCGAACCTGCCCTAGGGTTGCGCCTTCTGATGTTGCAACCGGCGGTAGAACCGGGCGAAATGTTGGAGTTTGAGTACACCTTACAACGGGTCGAGCCACAACAGATTGATCGGCTTGAGATTTCGGTGGTATGGTACACCGAAGGAAAGGGAAGTGAAGACATAGGTGTTCATCACTTTGAGAGCGTTGCAGGTCCCGAAGGTCTGAAGTCTGGCGAGCTACCGTTAGAATCTATGTTGGGGCCTCGCCAAGTCGTCTGTCAACTTCCTCAAGGACCTCTGAGCTATGAGGGGCGAATAATCAAAATTCGCTGGTGTGCAAGACTAAGATTATTCCTTCGGGATGGACGCGAGATTTCGGCTGAGAAGCCGTTCTATTTGGGACATCTGACGCGTGAAGTCTAAAGTCGGAATTGAGTATCTCGTCAATGTTCCCGACCACAAATCCTTTTGCTACCCGCTATTTTACCCCCGGTCGAATTCCGTGGCAGGAAGTTCAGGGGCCTAGCTTATTGCAGCTGAAGGATTCGTTTCGGACAGTATTGGCTGGCCGTGGCGCGATAGTAGGGCCTCACGGAAGTGGCAAAACAACTTTGCTAGAACATTTGGTTCCTCTATTAGCAGAGGAGGTTGTCCGCCTTGAATTCTCCACTTTGAGTGCTGGAGAATATATGTCGCGAACTCGGGAATGTGTTTGGTTGACAGTCTGCAAAACTAATGGCGCAAGAGTCAGGGCCGGGCAGACTTTCAAGATGAGGCGATGTTTCGGCAAGGAGCTTACCTCCCCCTTCCGATCCATCCGAGAGTATTTGCTAGGGCCAAGCTACTGCGAAGCGAGGGCCAAGCCTGCTGAGCTTGAAAAAACGCACTGTCCTGGGAGAAGGCATTGGAGAAATTACTTTCGTAATATCGCCAGCTGCAAATTGTTAGTCATAGATGGTTTCGACCTGTTGCCCGTTTGGGCACAATTGTGGACGCTTTGCAAACGTTCGGGCCCGCGAGAATTGTTGGTAAGCAGTCATCGTCGGGTTGTGGGGGTCCCGGTGCTCTATCATGGAGCCGTCAACCTGGAATTGGCGTCACGTTTGGTCGAGTTGCTCGTGAGCAACTGCTTGGAAGGCAGGCAAGCCACTGTGCGAGCACTTGATCCACACCGATTGCAGCAATTGCTAAACCGCCACCAAGGAAATTTGCGTGAGTTATTCTTGGAACTCTACGATGACTTTGAACTGACGATGACTTTGAACTAGCGGGCACTGGATCCTAAGTCAGCAGAGTACCATGCGCTGTCAACCGCATTCAGCGAGACTAAGGATCTGTTGTCCGGCAACAATGATATGGTCGATAACACTAATGCCGATCAACTCTCCGGCCTTTTTGAGACGCGAGGTTACTTCATGGTCCTGTCGGCTGGGAGTAGGGTCACCCGAGGGATGGTTGTGAACTAGCAGGATTGAGGCTGCGGCATCTCGAATGGCAGCCCGAAAAACTTCGCGCGGGTGAACTAAACTTGCATCCAGAGTCCCCACCGTAATCCGGTGGTTTTGAATGGGCTGTAACTTGGTATCCAAGGTGACGATGTGAAATTCTTCTTGCATTCGATCCATGGCCAAGCGATGAAAATGCGAACGACAATATGCGATCGCAGCTTGAGTGCTATTGATTCGGGGCCGTTCCTGCCGAGCTTCTCTGAAGTGGCTAATGCGGCGCCCTAGCTCAATGCCAGCCAAAATTTGGCAGTACGCGACGGGAGAGATGGCTCGACTCACTGCCTTCAGTTCACTCGGAGAGCAATCGCAAATACGTTCCAGTTTGTCATCAAAGTGTTTGGCCAACCGCATTCCGGCTTGGACAGCAGATTCGCCGGGTCGCCCTGAACGAATCAAGATGGCGAGTAATTCACTTACTGAAAGATTCTCGACACCGTGCGAGAGAAGTTTTTCTCGGGGGCGATCTTCCTGAGGAGCTTGCGATACTTGGCTGCCTGCAATCTGTCTCTCAATCCATTGAGTAGTTGCGAATCGATCGGCTGGCGTTAGCCATTTGTACTCAACATCTTCATCTTCATGTACGGCCTGCAATATACCGTCAGCTACTAGTAGGTTGAGCAGTCGCGTTATAAGTTGTGGTGAGGGGGTACTGCATTTCGTCTGTAGTTGATACTTGGAGAATCCTTGGGGATAGTTGGCGGCTACAGTTAGAACATTTTGGTAATGGTTCCTACGTTGGTTACTTTGTTTATTTGGCATCGCAGTACGCTGATAGTCTTTTTATTCTAGTAATTGGACTCCACATGAGCTGACGTTGCCTGAACGGCCTCGGTTTGCAGCAGCACCATCTTCTGATAAAGTCCACCTCGTTGTAACAACTCTTGGTGAGTCCCTTGTTCAGCGATTTCACCTTGATCGAGAACCAAGATCAGGTCGGCATGAGTGATGGTGCTCAAGCGATGGGCGATTACAAAAGCTGTGCGATTGCGCAGCAGTTTTTTGAGGCTGTGTTGTATTAGCCGTTCACTTTCGCTGTCCAAATTGCTGGTCGCTTCGTCGAGTATCAAAACACGAGGATCGGCCAAAATAGCTCTTGCAATGGCGAGTCGCTGACGTTGCCCTCCGGATAGCTTTATGCCCCGTTCTCCTATGAGTGTATCCAAGCCCTGCGGTAGTTGTTGAATGAATTCCAATGCGGCAGCTGCTTCAGCAGCAGCCAGAATATCGAGTTCCGTCGCATTGCGCCGACCGTAGGCTATGTTTTCGCCAATTGTTCCATCAAAGAGAAACACATCTTGTTCGACAATGCCAAGCAATCGACGGTAGGATTCCAGGCGTATGTCCTGCATTGGGTGATTGTCGAGAAAAACTTCACCTGTCGTGGGAATGTAGAAGCGAGCCACTAAATTGCAGAGTGTCGTTTTGCCAGCGCCGGAACGACCAACTAGTGCGATAGTTTGTCCGGCCTTGGCTGTAAAGGAAACGTTTTTCAAGACCAACTGCTCGCTACCAGGGTATCGGAACGATACATTTCGAAACTCGATTTCGCCCAAGGTACTGGATGGAGAAACTTCCTGTCTACCTTGCTCAATATCCGATTCGGTGGGCTCATCTAGCAAGTCTAAGACTCGGTCAAGTCCCGCCAAATTGTTTTGGAATGACATGGCACTGGAGGCGATCGAAGCAATTGGACCAAGCAACATTGTCAAATACACCAAGAACATCATCAGGTCCCCAAGCGTCAAATCGTGTCGTAGGATCTGCCAGCCACCGTAAAGAAGCAAGCAAGTGGACGACAATGGTATCAACACGTCCCAGATGACTTCGATGATTCGCGTAGACCACCATACCATCAATTGTTGACGGGCTAGTAAGTGGGTGTTGAGCAGGAAACGCTTCGATTCATTGCGAGTTTGTGCGAAAGTGCGCACAACTCGGATTCCTCCAAAAGTTTCTGTGGTTGACGCATCAATTTGTTGACGGCGGCCTCGAATATCTTTGTAAAGTGGTCTAACACGATAGATCCAGGTTCGATGGGTTAACCAAACTGCTGGCAAGAGCAATAGCCCCCCTACCATCAAACGCCAATCTACAATCACTAAAATGCACAGGCTACCGATTAACTGGATGATGGCTTGCCAGGGATTGTAAAGCATATTGAATATTAGATCGGCGATGCCACCTGCATCTTCACGTATGAGGCTAGTAGTACCACCGCTCTTGAGGCTCTGCACTCGATGTAAAGGCAGTTCCAACGCATGTCCAAAAACACGCAGGCGGATATTTGTCTGAACCAAATTGACCGCCTTAGTAGCAAACCAGCGTCCCCAAAGATGGATTGCTGTCCTCAAGAGAGTTATCGCTGTGACTGCAATGGCGATACACCAAAGCAGTCTCATACCTGTGATACCTGGCAAGTAAGTTTTTATCCATTCAGGCAGAGGTTGCGGTGGGTCTGTCAAGACATAGTCGATAGCCAACTTAGTGCCGGCCGGGGGCAAGAGGCTCAGTAAAGTCGAGAATGTTAGCGTCAGCAAAGCAAAAATGACAGACTTTTGATGGCCCGCCAACAAGTTCCAAAACTGCTTGAGCAAAGTCCAAAAACCGCGTGTTTTGGTCGTTTTGGGCTCGCTACTTTGGCGAGACTGCTCTTTGATACGACGCTGCGATACTTCGGATAAGTAGTCTTGGTATCTCTGGCGGCTGCTCTGTCGTGACATATGGGAAGAGTCAATCACAATGGAGGTCTACGATGCAGCTGAGGCTTTAGTTGACACGAACGTTTTCCAGCTGTCGTATCTGGGGTCATCAACCGGAATGGTTAAGCTTGGATTGGAAGCAGGTCTAGCCGGTCTAGTTAGTAGTTTCATGTTGGCCTGTGCTGGCGTCCGACCTCCTTTGCGAGAATTACATTGTGTGCAGCTGCAAACGATGTTTTCCCATGTTGTTTTACCGCCCAAGGACCGAGGGATAACATGATCTAGACTCAATTGGCTATGAGGGCGAGCCTGACCACAGTACTGGCAGCGGTGGTCGTCACGAGCGAACAGGTTCTTGCGGTTGAATCGAATGTTGGCTTTCGGTAGCTTCTCATAGCGTGTCAAACGAACAATTCTTGGAACTTGAATTTCAAAATTCACGGCCTGTATGTAATCTTCCTCCAATTGCTTGTCTAAGGCAAACAATTGACTTACCTCACACCATGCCACAAAGTCAAAATTGAAATACTGCCCATCTTCTATCTTGATAACTTCGGCGCAACCTCGATAAAGTAGCGTTAAAGCACGACGCGTATTGACGATCCTGGTCGCCATATAAAATCGGTTCAGTACTAATACGCTACATTCGAGCGCCGTACCGGACGTCATACGTACTCTCCTTGCGACAGGATCCAATTGCGTCAGAATTCCGGTGACACGTGCCCCAGTGTCTCCGTGGAATCTTCATTTTAGCCGCTCAGAGCGGCTGGGACTAGCAACAGAAGGGAGACCCGTGGGGTAGCTGCAAAATGAGAATCGCAATCAGCATGCTGCCAAGGGATCCTGCCAGTTGACCACTGAAATTGCAGCAATCCTCCAAACTTAGATCGACAAGCCCTCTCTGATTCGCAAGTACGCACAATTCTTGTACCTCATTTGTCAGTTAGCCAGTGGGGTGCCCAACTTCATAACTTTCCGTTAGCCTTAGCATCCGCTACAGGGACAATTGGCAGATTCATTTCGAGGCAACAATCGCCCGGTAGGAACTTTTTCAAGTGCGGCTAGGGCGTTAACCTGAGCGACCCTCCGTTGCGGCACACCAGTATCTGCAACTGAGTTTTGAATTTAAACTCAGCTGTTGCAGGCATTACAAATTGAATATTCCTTTGGGTAGTTTTGAATAAAGATGGGGTCAGTTATGTCAATTAGGACGCGGTTTGCTCCTAGTCCAACAGGATATCTTCATATTGGTGGTGTCAGGACCGCGCTATTCAATTGGTTGTTGGCACGACAGGCTGGAGGGCAGTTCTTGTTGCGTATTGATGACACCGATAGTGACCGCAATGTGAGTGAAGCCCTGCTGCCGATTTTACGTGGATTTCAATGGCTGGGGATGGACTGGGATGAAGGACCCACGGAGGATGGTAAAGGTTCGGTGGGGGCCTGTGGTCCATATTTTCAGTCGCAACGGGGTTCGTACTACCAGGTTGCCGTTGAGTGTTTGCTAGCTAATGGAAATGCTTACCGGGATTATGCTCGTCCGGAGGAGCTGCAAGTCGAACGTGAAATTGCAGAAAAGGCAGGACGAACGTTCGTGTACGACCGGAGGTGGATGGGAGACACGGCTGAAAAGCAGGCGGCATTTCAGGCCGAAGGACGCTCAGCCGTAGTAAGACTGAAAATGCCCAGAGAGGGCAAGTGTACTTTTGCGGACCAGATACGCGGACAAGTGGAATTCAATTGGTCTGACGAACAGGATCATGTGATCCAGCGTGCGGACGGAACCTGTTTGTATCACTTGGCGAGCGTCGTAGATGACCATGAGATGAGGATAACTCACGTGGTTCGAGCAGTAGAGCACTTGAGCAACACGCCGCGTCAGATTTTCATTGCGCAATCGTTGGGTTATGACTTGCCAGTCTACGCGCATTTGCCTTTTGTGGCTGAAACGGGAGGTACAGCCAAGTTGAGCAAACGTAAGCTGGATAAATACTTGAAGAACAAAGACTTTTCAGCCCTATTTGTTTTAGGGCAGCGAATTGCAAGTCGGACGGGCAAGCAGGTCGATCAAGAAACGTTCAATCCTGTAATCGTGGACTTTTATCGCGAAATTGGATTTCTTCCCGCTGCGATCTTGAATTACCTTTTGCTACTAGGCTGGTCACTGGACGACAGTACAGAGGATTTTAGTGTCCAGCAGATGTTGGAATCCTTTTCTTTGGCTCGAGTCACCAAATCGCCTGCCAGCTTTGATCCCCAAAAATTATTGGCATTTCAATCGCGTTGGATGCAGCGATTGCCATTGGAGGATAAGGCCTTATTGGCTTATCCGTTCTTAGAATCGGCGGGCATTGTAAAGGAAAGGACGACCGAAAACTTACAACGAATACAGGCGGTGTTGGCAGCTGCCGATGATCGAATAAAGGTGGTAGGAGACATTTTGGATTATGAGAATTTCTTCATTGCCGATGATTTGGTAGTAATGGATGCAGAAGCCTTCGATAAACGCTTGCGGGGAGACGTCGATGCATGCCAGTTGTTGGCCAAGTTTCGCGGTAAGCTCGCCGAACTGACTAGCTTTGATGCGGCCGCAACCGAAAAATGTCTTAAGGATTTCGTCGAGTCAGAAGGTATCAAGTTTAACCAGATCATACATGCTCTTCGTGTGTCGGTGACAGGAAAAGCTGTTGGCTTTGGCATGTTTGATGCGTTGGCAATTCTCGGATCAGAAAGCGCATTACGACGAATCGATACCGCCTTGCTGTCTGTCAACTCGACAGGCACAACCTAGGGGTCCAAACCAGACGCCCTCGCAGGCTAGCTAGTGGGGGCGAGGAATTCCATAAACGTGCGACCAGTATTCAGCGATTTCACGCGGGCCTGACACAAAGTATCTACCACTGTGTTGGCCGGTCATAAATTCCATGGCGTCCATGCTCGGTTGACCAGAGAGAATTAGCACTGGGCAGTTTTGATTCGGTTCACCAATCATTTGGACAATTTCAGTTCGCGGCCGCGCAAATTCCGCGTAGCGTATATCCAGATGATGGCGCAACTTGGGAAAGTAACTGAGAACTCCGGAAATCTCTGCGCAGTGTGGACAAAAATAGGGACGCCCGGGACCGTCTGGAAACTCCTCCTTTAATACAAATAGTATGTCACGCATCAGCTATCTCATGTTGGAAATGGGAAACAAAAAGTCAAAAACGGAAAGTCGGTGGGAAAGTTGAGGTCGCAAATTCTCTGAAACAGTTTTTCCAAAGAAAAAGCTGTCCAAGAGTCTCAGCTCCTGGGCAGCTCGTGAAGACGCGATGTTTGCTTTTCATCAAGATAAACTCAATAAATTCTAGGCGCTTTTCTTTTCGGCTCCTGTCATCTTGAATGCTTTGATCTTGCCATCGGACTTGTCAACATCCACACTAAATGTAGTGCCTTTGGCTTGTTCGGGAAGGTCGAACATCAAGTCAAGCATGATGCCTTCGACAATGCTTCGCAGCCCCCGTGCACCTACGGATTTATCCATAGCTTTGGCGGCAATAGCTTTTAAAGCTTCATCCGAGAAATGTAGTTCACAATTCTCCATGCCAAAAAGAGCTTGGTATTGTTTGACCAGTGCATTGCGAGGCTCGGTCAATACACGTATCAGGCCAGCCTCATCAAGAGGCGTGAGCGAAGAGACAACAGGCAAGCGACCCACAAACTCAGGGATCATGCCGAAGTGCAAGACGTCCTCAGAAGTGACTTGGGATAACAATTCTGCTGTTGAAGTTTCATCTTTGTAGCTGCTGGAGGAGCCAAAACCGAGTGACTTCTTACCAAGACGCTTACGTACAATTTCCTCTATACCGACGAAAGTCCCGCCGCAAATAAATAGAATATTCGATGTATCCATCTGAATGTACTGCTGCTCCGGATGCTTGCGTCCGCCTTGAGGTGGAACGTTGGCAACGGTCCCCTCGAGCATCTTTAGCAACGACTGCTGAACGCCTTCACCTGAAACATCACGAGTAATCGAGACGTTTTGACTGGTCTTGCCAACTTTGTCGACCTCATCGATGTACAAGATGCCACGTTGAGCCGCCTCAACGTCAAAGTCCGCTGCGTGCAAAAGCTTTAGCAGCAAGTTTTCGACATCTTCCCCAACGTAACCTGCTTCCGTCAATGTTGTTGCGTCACCGATGGCAAACGGAACGTTGAGCATTTTCGCCATAGTGCGGGCCAGTAAAGTCTTTCCACTTCCTGTTGGTCCAACCAGTAAGATATTCGATTTCTCGATCTCTACGTCACCTCCACTCCATTCGCTCGAAAGTCGCTTGTAGTGATTATGAACTGCTACTGCAAGCACTCGTTTAGCGGACTCTTGACCAATAACGTATTGATCAAGGTGGGTCACGATTTCTCGTGGAGTGGGGATCTCGTTGAACAATGTATTTGTTGGGCCACGTCGTTTCTGTTCTTGATCCAGAATGGACTGACACAATTCAATACACTCACCACAGATATAGACATCGCCCGGACCTTCAACCAGTGGTCCAACGTCGCGATAACTTTTGCGGCAAAAAGAGCAGAAAGCGTTTTTCTTGCTCGACCCACCGCCGCGACGATTAGAAACCACGTCCTTACCTGAAGGCATACACGACTCCTTTGCTCGAAAAGTTGGTAATGCTTCCCACGGTCCCTGAGTCAAACTCTGCCCGTGAAAGGCATTTTGCCATGAAGCTAAACACGTAATGTCGCTCGAGGGTACTTGCTGACTCGGTTAATCACTCAACCTTTGTCATCGAGTCCGGGCATCCGTGTCCTCGGGATCGAGCCAATGAAAATTCGTGCCAACCGGCCAACCGGCTTACACTAGTGCTAAGTTGGCGACCAGTCTCCCAGACCGGTACAAAACGAAAAACGCGCACATTCACCGAATGCGAGCGATTACTCTAGTGGTCGCTTGCTCTGCGAATCAACTAACACCGCTTGTATTGTTCGGAATTCGGCTTCAGAAATGTCACCCTCTAAACGCATTTCTTTGAAATTCCGTACCAGTTCCTCGGCGCTGGTGTCGTCTGTGTGGGTCGAAGGACGTAGCCGTAGAATAAGGTGGTAAGCAAAGTAAACAGCTACGCACAAGAACCCTACGCCGAGTATCGCTTGAATCGCGGTATTCTCAATCAAATCCGTCATGCTTCGTAGTCGCCTAACCTGTTTGGACCAAGATGTGACAGCATCGACCAAGGAAACGCACCGGGCCGAATGGCCAAATCGTTCTGGAACCATATTACGCTTTATAGCACCAAAGTCCAGAAAGAATTGAAATGTTTTTACTTATAACGGGTGGTATTTTCTGCGGGCGTTTGTATGCAGTGATTTCTGAGGAAACCGGATCATGTACATTCTCCGGACACCGGAGCTGGCCATTCGTCCACGTGGGCTTACAATCGCGTCTTTTCAATGGGCTAGATACCCTCTGCTTGATTCCTGTGGGATTGGCTTGAACATCTCCCGTTCCTGGTTATTTGCCACCAAAGTGTGAAAAAATGAGTCGCAAAAAACTGGCCTTGGTACACACTTCCACTAGTTTGGTCCCGATGTTCAATGAACTCGTGCAACGATATTTGCCACAAGTGGATCACTTTCATGTAGCTGACGACAGCCTGATCAAAAACGTGATACGGGACGGTGCATTGCGACCGGAAACTGCTCGCCGAGTTCTCGACCTCATTGTTTCGGCGGAGTCGGGGGGAGCACAAATGGTCTTGGCGACCTGCTCGTCGATTGGAAGGGCGGTGGAAGCCTCGCAAGCTTTTGTCGGAATTCCTGTTCTGCGAGTTGACTTACCCATGGCAGACCGGGCGATTGCGATGGGTAAAAACATCGGCGTAATTGCGACAGTACCTACGACACTTGGACCGACCCAGGACCTGATCCAACGGCGAGGCGAGCTTGCGGGCGCAGAGTTTCAATTGACGACCAGATTGTGCGCGGGAGCGTTTGAGTTACTAATGGCCGGTGATGTGGCGGCCCATGATCAAAGGGTTTTGGGGGCTCTACAAGAGCTAATGGAAGTAGTCGATGTAATCGTGCTCGCACAAGCATCTATGTCGCGTGTTGCGTCACAATTGCCAAGAGACGTTGCCTGCATACCAATCCTTGCAAGTCCCACGATTGCCATGGAGTACTTAGCTAACAGTTGGTTGCAGGACGACGCATGAGTGGACAACGAACTGACTTGTCTTGGTTAGCTATTGTCCTGGGAATACCGGCGGTATTGCTAGCCACTGTCTCTTATATCTGGCATTGGGAATGGCTTGCCCAGTTGGCGTCATTGGTCGCGGTCATGTCGATGATGCTTGTCGTGTCGATGCGAGAGAGCTCAAAACACTTTTTGTTTACGATTTGGGTGCTCGTTGTTGTGGCTTGGGCGCTCGCTTTTCCTACTAGTTGTTCGGAAGTGGCTGGGATTCCATTAAATACGCCGTGGATTCGTTTGATCGTAATTCAGCTGGTGATGTTCGGTATGGGCACGCAGATGAGCCTCAGCGATCTGGCGGGAGTGCTGAGGATGCCATATGGTGTGGCAGTAGGATTGATATGTCAGTTCACCATCATGCCATTGGTGGGGTGGGGCTTGGCAAAATCGTTTATGTTGCCTGCTGAGATTGGCGCAGGCATCATTCTTGTGGGTGCCTGTTCCAGTGGCCTAGCCTCCAATGTCATGGTGTTTCTGGCGAAAGGGAATATTGCGCTTTCCGTTACGCTAACAGCCTGTGCAACATTGTTAGCCCCATTGCTTACTCCTCTATGGGTTCGGATTTTGGCAGGTGAAGTCGTTGAGGCAAGCTTGCTGAAAATGGTTCAGGACACGAGCAAGATTGTGATTGTGCCGCTCGTAGCATCTTTCCTCGCGGACTTCATGCATCAAACGTCTGCGGTAAATCGAAAACGTATTACCTGGTTGGGGTCGGTTTGTTTTCTGTCACACCTAACCTTGAGTTTTGGTGGCCTCTGGTCTTGGTTAGAAAGTATTGCTCCAAATGCGTATTCTTGGAGTGTGCTGGTAGGATTTCTGTTGGCAGCAGTGGCTGCTGGTACCGCGTACTACTGGTTGCAGATGGCATTGCCTTTCGTACGGCAGCTGATGCCAAAGTTATCGATGGCGGGCATTCTTTACTTCATCGCCATCACGACGGCTAGCGGACGCGAGAGTCTCCTCAGTCTAGGGTGGCTGCTTCTGTTAGCTGCCATTCTTCATAACGTTCTGGGATATATCCTAGGTTATGGACTTAGCCGTTTGTTTGGTCTGAATCGATGCGATGCTCGGACGGTGGCTTTCGAAGTTGGTTTGCAAAACGGTGGATTGGCGGTCAGTTTGGCCGATGCACTTGGCAAACTCCATACGATGGGATTGGCGGGAGTAGTGTTTAGTCCTTGGATGAATTTCTCAGGATCGTTGCTCGCCAACTACTGGGGAAGTAGATCGAAGACAAATGCGAAACACGAAGAGTTGACGCCAGCCGACGTTGCTCAACAGCCCTGAAAAATTCATTGTTGTCGAAGGCTGAGCAGCAATTCAGTAATTCTGAGCAACTTGGGCATCAGAAAAGTTATGGAATCAATTGACGAACGCGGTGATTTTCGGAGTCGCCAATTAACAGGCTACCATCACGGCTGAGATAGCACACTCCATGTGGGCGTCGCAGTTGTCGTGTGGCGGGTTCAGGACCATCGCCGTTATAGCCCGCTTTGCCAGTACCAGCGACGGTTGAAATCTTGTTGGTTTGTAAGTCGATCGCGCGAATGGCATGGTTTTCTGTATCAGCCACGTATACAGTCCGCCCAAAGTCAATGGCGATTCCCTTCGGGCCATTGAATGTGGCGTCTTTGGCGAGTCCGCCGTCACCCGAAAAGCCTTTCTCCCCAGTGCCTGCCACATGGTAGATGCGGTTATTGTGACGATCGATTCGCCAAACGCTGTTACCTTCGCGCAGTACAATCCATAGATTGTCACGATCCACCGCCAGCGAGCGAGGGCCGGAGAGCGGTTGATCCACGGCTAGTCCCTCATGCGATGGCATCGCCTTGGTGCCGTTGCCACAAATGGTATGGATGCGACCGGTCGATAAATCGACCTCACGAATACGATGGTTTTGCAAATCGGCGACAAATAGAAGGTGCCCGTCTATGGCAATACTATAGGCTTGGTTCATTTTGGCCTGAGTCGCTGGCTGGTTGTCTCCAGCAAATCCTGCCTCACCCGTGCCGGCCACGATCTTCCAACGCCCTGTCGACTTCTCGACCATTCCCACTCGATGATTCATGGTATCGGCGATGAAAATGTCTCCATTACTGCCTACCTGAATTTCGTGCGGCTGATTCATGGAAATCGTCGTTGGGCGATCTCCATCTCTACCGGTCAGTGCCCGAAATCCGTTGCCAGCAATCAAGGTTAGCTTTTGATACTTGGGATCCAATCGGTAAATCACATGATGGTCGTAAGAGGCAATGACTAAACTTCCATCGCTTTCGGGCTGAATACCGAATGGATTAGAAACCGAGGTTGTGATAGCCAATCCTTCGACTGATGGTTGAGTTGATTCGCTGTTGCCAGCAATAGTTTGTATCTGGCTAAACTGGGCACAACAGAGACCGGCACTCAATAGGCAAATCAATGGCGCAATAAAATAGCAGCGTGGCACAATGAACCTTATTTGTTTGGGAATAGCGCGGGCAGGCTGCTGAAAAAGTCGATTGGCAAAATCTTGTGGACGATTGGTAACCCGAAGCATAAGCGATTGGCTGGACCATTCCCTCGCTGACGCTTCGGGTTGCTTTTTCATCACCCTGCTTGCTGGAACAAGAACGTCGGATTCTGTTGACGAAAGGAATTGTACCAGATTCCTTAACCTGGACCATGTTGCGCAAAACCAAAGAACTTCTGTCCCTTGTCTTCCGCCCACTACCCCTTGCCCCTGTTTGCGGCCTCCGGCCCCAGCCTCCTGCCAATTTCCTTTTGCCTTCCGCTTCTTACCACCTGCCCCTCTTCTCGCCTACTGACTACTGATTCCTTCCTTCAAGTACTACGGTATTTCAGTGCGCTGGCGAATGTCGGCAATAGCAATAAGACGATTAGAATTCCGTACCAAGTACCACCCCACATGAGTCCCACAGTGGCGTCAATGAATATCAAGGACAAAATCGCGTGTCGGACGGACAGTTGAACTTTGCGTGGTACTGGATGAGCGATCGCGGCTACAGCCCGGTGTGCGACGGTCAATCCCAGGAGAGTGACCAAAATCAGATAGCCGCCCAGTGGCGGCAAGGGCCAGTTTCGATTCTCTGGTGCCCAGCGAGGCAGAATCGCGATCACCGTCAAGCCAGCAAGCACGAAAAGCAATCCAAAGACCAACTGAGCACGCCAGCTTTGGCGATCTTCTCGGCGCGCAAAAATAGTGACACCGAATATGTAGATACCAATGGCGGCAGAATAGGCCAGCAGCGGGGGAGGTAAAGTCTCGGCTGCGTTTAGTGCCAAGCAAGTAAAGCCAACCATTAAGATGTTCAATGTGCGGCACAGTCCCATGAGTATCGGAGCGATTGGAGTTGATTTGAGAATCGAATCGTAAGCTCGAATACTCAGTGACAACAGCACAGCGCTACCAAACGCGGCGCCCATCCATAGGGGAGGTGTTTTGCGAAAGTTGGTGATGGCCAGTACGATGATTGGACTTATCAGAAGAAACCCTGTAGCGACATGACCCGCCACTACAGGTGAAATACGACCGCTGGGAAGCGGTCTAGATGGACGGTGTTCACGATCCTTTTCAATGTCGACCACGTCATTGAGGATCATGCCAGCCCAATAGAAGAACATTGAAGCTAGTAGGACCGGTACGAAGGTCAAACCAGGTCCAAGGCTGTCTATCGCTACCAGCGCAGCGACAATACAGTTCGAGATCAGCGTAAAGATATTCGGTAGGCGAACCAACTCGGCCCAATCTGCCAACCGTCCCCAGTTCAATTCATCGACCGGGGAAGCAGAGCGTGAGTCCTGGGTCCGTTGCTCCATTTCTGCCTCCGTTCCAGGTCGGTCAATGCAACGCAAATTCAACAAGAGGTTTATTCGATTTCCTTGGCCATAGCTTGGTCTACGGCACGCTCAACTCCGCGACCTTCTTCCAGACGGATTTCTACGGCCATTTGAATGTCTTCGTTGTCGATGTCCCAGAATTTTTTCATCGTGTCATTATCAAAAGACTCGTATCCGCGGACAATGCGAAAGCCGACGCCACGCGCTGGGTCTGAGGTGTACCACCAGGGACTAAGTGGAATGTTGGGGTCTTGATCTTTCCAGTCATCGTCGGATGAAGGGAATCGAGCGGCTGAACGCAATCGATCGGCGTCGTCCTGCCAGCTACCGCCCCGCACGATTCGGTTTTCCTCAGCTTCCGGCCACAACACGGAGTCAAGTGTACCAATTGGCTGAGTCAAGTCTGCTCGGTTGGCATAGCCGTCCTCCTGGTAACCATCGATCACCCATTCCATGACATTTCCGTGCATATCATGAAGGCCCCAAGGGTTAGGTTTTTTCTGCCCGATTTCCTGTGGTCCAGACTCCGAGTTTTCAAAAAACCATGCATAGTCAGCTAGCTCGCTAGGATCGTCCCCAAAGCTATAAGCCGTGGTTGTGCCGGCGCGGCACGCATATTCCCATTCGGCTTCTGTCGGGAGTCTGTATTGTTGTCCGGTGAGCTTGCTAAGCCACTTGGTGTACTGTTTGGCGGCAAACTGGGTCATTGTGATTGCCGGCAGTTTATCGTCGTCACCGAATTCAAACGTAAAACTAGGTTCATATAGTGCTGTTGGAGCCGTGACAGCGTCTACGCGATTACTATCATCTACGGCTCGTTTTCCAGCTGAAGCCATATTCTTGAATACCTGATACATCGACATGTAATACTTGTACTCAATCCAGCTGGTCTCGTATTTAGCGATCCAAAACGGCGGCAGTTTCACGGAAAGCTGCGGACCTTCATCCTCACTTCGATTTTCTTCCGCGTCAGGGCTACCCAGCAAGAACGTTCCACCAGGTACGGGTACCATTTCAATAGCGGCGCGTCCGCCAGGGACTTCTACAGAATAGGGAACCATAAATCCTCGGTCCACTTCTACAAAGGGCCCGCTGGCAGGTTTTGTTGCGCTCAAACCTGGTTCATTGACAGCGTCTTGGCCAACCGCCGGGGAGAGAGCGAAACACGTGCTAAGTAAAAACATGCATATCTGGAGCAGTCGCATCAGTAAACCTTGTTGTGAATTGATAGATGCAATCGGGTAACCGATTCGGCAGGGCCGCGGACGTCTAGTAACTTTCTAGCACATCAAAAAAACGCTTTGTCAGCCATTCCTTTGGGTTGTCCGCGATGGTCGAATGGATGGGGACGGGATGTCGTGTTAAGCACGGACCTGTACCGAAGATCACGCAATGTTATTAAGACAATACATCAATGCAAGCCAAATTGCGAACTTCACGAAACAGCATTTTATTCCTTAAGAAGACTTTTTATTAGGCCACCCTCGCGAGTGGAGATGCTAGAACGAAGAATTTCAACTCTCCGCAAAGCAATGATCGGCAGTTGGAGTAGTTACATCTGCCGACGGGAAAGTTGTACGCTGATTTCCAATTCTTGCTGTTCCCGAACAACGGTGACTCGACATGTCTTGCCAACCGGGGCCTCCGCAATGAAACGCAAGAGTTCGTCATCTGTGTGTACCGGCTGACCGTCAAAACGGACGATAATGTCTCCGATTCTGATTCCGGCTCGACGAGCTGGCGAGTCATTCGGGAAATCTGAAACTCGCACACCTTCCGCTGGGATACCAGTGTCGCTGGATCCATAGTCGTCATTTCGTTTTGCCATGCGTATACCCAGCCAGCCGCGATGGACCTCTCCGTCGACCAGCAAATTCTCGGCCACCTTTTGCGCTACACGGCTGGGGATCGAGAAACTGATACCGTGGTACGTCTCGCCCAAGATGGCTGTGTTTACGCCCACAACTTCACCCATTGAATTCACCAGGGGCCCACCGCTGTTGCCAGGATTCAAAGCTACGTCACTTTGCATCAAATCGCCGTAAGCCGTATCTGCATGCAGATGTTGATCGTAGGGAGTGCCACGGAAATTCACACGATGTTTACTGCTGATAATTCCAAATGTCACGGATTGCTGCAGGCCAAATGGACTACCAACGGCCCACACGGGAGTACCAACTTCCACCTCGTCACTTTTGCCCCACATAACAGGTAACAAGTTTTCAGCGTCAACCTTAAGGACAGCTAGATCGGTTAAAGGATCAGCGCCAACGATTACGGCCGGCAGTCGGCGACCGTCGCGGAGTAAGACTTCGAAGTTCTCTGTGCCGGCAATGACGTGGTTATTGGTAAGAATATAACCGTCCTCACGAATTACAAATCCACTCCCCTGCCCTTCCAAACCGTTGAGCATTCGATCGAGCTGCGAATGCGTTTTCTCCTCACGCATCAGGTTGATATGCACAACGCTCGGTCCCAGCCGTTGGCTAACTAGCTTTGAGACGTCCGTTAATGAGCTCAGTGAAACCTGTTGTAGGCGCTCGCCACTCAGTTCGTACTCGGCTCGCAATTCTCCACGATGCCAGCTGTAACGTGCGCTTTCAACTAGCGACGGCACCAGCAGTCTCGCGATTAGCAGCAGACCGAGGACCATACTGAGACTAACCATTGTGGAACCTGCCAGATGCGCCAGGGCGCCCAAGTTGGAACGGCTTGATGGCTGCTCGGAATCTTGATCGGCATTCGGCGGAGTTGGAAGAACAAACGAATCTTGGCCATCGGAAAGAATGAGAATGGTAGTATCTGCAGTAGTTTGGTCGTTGGATGCGGCTGCGATAATGGACTCCTGTGCCAGGTGATTTGGATAATCCCCGAGCGGGTAGTTTTCAATATTTCTATTACTATCTTCCATGGATTGCTCGTTGGCCGGTGCCGAGTCGAAATCGTGGTTGTTTACCAACGGGTTATCATCAGTCATTTCAAGCTGCTATCGCTGTGAGAGTTTCGTTCGTAGTGCGAATGCGTATTACTTTACGTCAGGCACCAAGCCAGCGCAGTTCACAAGAATCGATCGGGGGGCGCGAGCTGGACGCAGTTGGTCCTATTGTAAGCCAGTTTGGGACCGAAAGGCAAAAACTAAGTCTGCAAAGTCGATACCTCTGGTTGCCGACGTCGTCCAGTAGCGGTAATTTCCGCAGAATCGGATTTCGATGAAAAGGTTCCCTCACTGTATCGTTAATCAGTATTTGAACTTGCAGAGACTCAGTCTCCCCGTTCGCAGGCCTCGTCCTGAGTTGCCCTGGGTTGACTTTGCCGCGAGCCAAAGAAGCACGAAAGCCAATTCCTCAATCCGCCTCTCCTGGCACATGCTACACAAACCGAGCCATAGCGGTACACTTTGTCCTGAACCCCAGATTACTTACTAAACTTGGTGGGCCAGTTACTGGGGCTGGCGCGGATGGAGAGAAAAATGTCGGAAAACCTACAGCAGCGGTTGTTTGCCGAGTTGGATCAGTTGGTATTGATCGACCCGCATACTCATATTAATCCTCACCGGCCTGCCAGCGAAACTTTGGCAGACATTTTGGGCTACCATTACTATACGGAACTCTCCCATTCCGCTGGCCTGTCGCGTGCGTTAATCGAAGCGCCAAACTTGGCTCCCAAGGAAAAGGTCGGGCGTTTGGTCGAGGCCCTTGGGCACATCGATAACACGGCGCAGTTGAGTTGGCTGTTAGAGGCAGCAAGCAAGTTATTTGGAATTGACCTGGAGCGATTGGATGCCAGCAATTGGGAGCAGTTGTACGACGCAGCCCAAGCCAAGTTCTCGGCACCCAATTGGGAACAAGAGGTACTGCAGCTTTCGAAACTAGAAGCGGTATTCCTTACGAACGACTTTGATGATCCATTAGCAGGTTTTGATACCCAGCGTTATGTCCCGTGCCTGCGAACCGACGAGTTAGTGTTTCATTTTAGCAAAGCCACGGTGCGCCAGCGGTTGATGCAATGTGCTGGGGTCGAATTGCGGACGTTGGAAGACGTGGGGCAAGCCATCACGCAACGTTTCGAGCATTTTACGGCCCACGGAGTGCGGGCGTGCGCCATCAGCTTGCCTCCGTTTTTTAAGCCGACATGTGTCAGCCAGGTCGCTGCACAGCAAGCGTTTGAGCGAGTGTTGCGCGAAGGTGAAGCGGCTTCGGCAGATGACAAGCAGACCCTAGGGTACTGGGTGTTCTGGCAACTGGCCAAAAACTGCGTCACATTCTCCCTACCCTTTGACTTGATGATTGGTGTCAACCGCGCGGTTTATCCTGGGGGCGTGTTTCAAGGGCAAGACTTGTATGACAGCCGTGTATCCTTAATTCAGTATGCCGAACTATTCAACGCATTTCCGGAAGTCACTTTCCCGATCAGTGTGTTGGCTAGCGTAACCAATCAAGAACTGGTTAGCTACGCTTGGATTTTTCCGAATGTGGTTTGCAACGGACATTGGTGGTACAGCAATACGCCGAGTTTTATAAGCCGTGACTTGCATGCCAGATTGGAAGCGGTTCCGCGTAATAAGATCATTGGCTATTACAGTGACATGTACAAACTGGAGTTTGCATTGCCGAAGTTTGCCATGTTCAAACGCTGTTTAGCCAACGTGCTAGCTAGCCATTTTGTAATTGGCATGGGGTGGAGCGAGTCTCGTGCACTCGAGTTAGGCCGCCAAGTCCTCCGCGGAAATGTCGAGAGCATTTTTTACCGTTAGCACGGCCAGCCTGTGTTAACTGCCGCGCTTGGACCTCGCACTAGCAGGGTGATGAAAAAATCGATTTGCAAAATCTTGTGGACGATTAGTAACCCGACGGTCAGAGAGTCAGCGAGGGGCTGGGCACATTCCCTCGCTGA
>JAGQOY010000123.1 GCA_020427005.1 Planctomycetales bacterium | reverse complement strand
CATACGATCCAGCAATAAAGAACTGCGAAAAATGACACCTCTCGTTAAACGCCGTTGGGCTTAAAACTCCCTTCGGGACGCGTCCCGAGTTACGCGAGCGGTGAGAAGGGAATTCCCTTCCCGTCGCTGAAGTTGAAAGCCCCTCCTTTCCGAAAGTCATGTCGAATACGATGTAACTTTCGGTGGGAGAATGAACTACCTGCGTCAATTCCGGCGTTCAGCGAGTGTCCTAATAGTTTAGGGTTTGACCAAGTGCCCAAACAAGGCAAATGTTGACGATCGACGGAACGTTTGCCGATCACACAAGTATCGAGTGTTCACATTAGTAGCTGGAAACGTTCAATAACGGTTCGGCAAATGCATCTCGATCACCTGTAAACCCTTCAGTGGTTGATGATTGAAGAGTAGCCAATGAAATGATCATTGCACGAACGAGATCGACTGCAGCACTATCTTCGGGTTTGAAATTATGGATTGACAAGTATCTGGCGACAGCGCCAGCCACATGTGGGGACGCCATACTTGTGCCGCTGAGCGTCGCATAGCTATTGCCCTTGTAGGTTGAGTACACGTTGACTCCTGGGGCAGCAATATCGACAACCTCGCCATAATTGCTGAACGATGCAAATGTGTCATCTGCTCCGTAGGAAGTGCCCGTTCCGAGGTGTCCGCCTTGCCCATCCGTGTCAACGATGGCGGAAACGCATAACACATCGGGACTATTTGCTGGGCTACTGGAACCAGCATTGGCTCCACTATTACCGGCTGCGACAACGAAAACCACTCCCTTCGCGACAGCATTCGCAATAGCGGTATTAAGTGCAACTGAGTTGGGACCGCCCAAGCTCATATTAGCCACGGAAATATCTGCTGCATTGGCAGCGACATAATCGACTCCAGAAATGACGGTCGAATACGCACCTGAACCGTTTCGATCGAGAACTTTCACCGCCCAAAGGCGTGCTCCCGGGGCGACACCGATTACCCCTATGTCGTTATCCATCGCAGCTGCAATACCAGCACAATGCGTACCATGCCCATTATCGTCGTTGCCACTTCTTGTTCGAGAGACAAAGGAAACGTCACTGACTACGTTAAGATCGCTGTGAGTAAGGTCGATTCCCGTATCAATGATCGCGATGTCCACATCTACCGCGAGAGGAATTGCCCCGACGCGTGCAATTCCAGGCGGAGTGACTTGCGGAGGAGGTGGTGTTTTGGTTGGACGAGCCACAGCGAACGCCATTTGGTCTGGCTCGATCCAAATAACATCCGGGTCAACCAACATACGATTCAAAACGGGTTCCGGAATTACCCCTGCAAATCCATTGAGGGCATGCTGATAGACATGATCGGTCGCTATTCCATGCCTACCTGCAACCTGCCCCGGTTGAACACCTGGTCGCAACATTACAATGTAGCTAGCGGGCGGCTGAGGTTGGGCGAAAGTACTGGAGAATAGGCACAGGCCGAGCAAAATACCGAAGGCGTGACGACCGAACCTCATAATGAGTTCCCTTAGGACCTTTGGAAAGAAAGTTGAGAGACTCGGTAGTCTATCACTTTTTGAATTATTCCAGAGTCGATTTTCTGAAAATTTCTGACCGTCGTTCTTGAAGCGGCGCAATGCGCAAGTTGCCGTCCCGAATTTCGGGGATCGTCCGTGATACGGTCGGGCAAGTAAGTTCTAACTAACGGCAATTGGCTTGATTGACTTGCTCGTTTAGCGTAAACCAATCGTAGATAAAGCCAATTCCAAGAAGGCCTCCGGTACACAGCCAAACGATGCCAGTAAACCACTTTCCGAGGTAAAATCTATGCAACCCCAATAGGCCGATTAGAAAAAACGAATGTAATAGCCAAGCAATATTGTGGTCATATCTTCCGGGGATGTGATGCAGCCGGGCCGTGGCCGCCAAATGTGGCATTAAGAATAAATCTACGATCCAACCGACTAGGAAAAGTCCAAAAGTAAAGAAGTACAAAAGACCAGTCAGCTGACGACCATAGTAAAACCGATGCGCTCCAAAAAATCCGAAGCACCAAAGGACGTAGCCCACCAGCGCAGAATGGGTCGAGGTGGTCGTATCGAAATAATGAGGCGGATAACTGGGGGCAAAGGTTGTGTTCATACTTATTCTCCTCAATCCAGGTTCGCAGTCGGGAACTGAATATTGGAGAGAGTGCTTGTGAAAAACTATGCAGTTTTTTCGAAGACCAGCAGGGCATCGCCGTTGCCGAGCCCGCATTCACGTACGGGGGCCCATCCTTCAGCAAGGACCGCGTACATAATATCGTCGGCCTTGGTGTACACATCTAGTGGCGGCCGAGAAGCTTTCAGCGTCCCACCTTCTGCACCACCGAGCGGCGTGCAAAATACGCGACAAGACATATCTGCCCTAATAAAGACGTAACAATAATTCTTTTCGACCATGCAGTGTCTCCCGCAAAGTGAACGTGAAAGTTGAGAGGTTTGAGCGGCGATTCTACCATGGGCGAAGTTGCATAACACCTACCGAGAACCAAGTTTGGCGGGATCGATAGCACTATTGTATTTTTTCATTGATGGCCCAAACGCGGACTGTTGATCCGCTTCCCAGCTCATCCATTCCCCCAGCGACAAGCCGTTTGCTATCGGGAGAAAAACAAACAAACAAATGATGCAAACCCGTAGTGAAGTTTACCATTTCTCGATCAGTCGCTACGTGCCACAAGCGGACGGTGCCGTCAGCGCCCGCCGATGCTAACGTCTTACCGTCGGGACTATAGGCGACAGCAGTGACAGCGGCACTATGCCCCTCCAATTGGCGGACCGAAGAAGATTGTGAGTCGATCAGGTAGATAGTTCCACCTTCACAGCTCACAGCAATGGTTTTGCCATCAGGTGCAATTGAAAAATCGGAAATGGAATTGCCCCAAGGTAGCGACAGGTTTTCGGGAGCATCAAAGATTTGCTCCGCGCGCCCAGTTATCAAATCCCAACGCGTCAACATCCCAAAATGGCTTGACGTCAGAACTTGTTTTCCATCGTGCGAAAAAGCGATTCTCGAGCAGGCGTTTTCATGTTCGGTCAATGTAAATACAGTCTTCCCTGAATGAACATCGAGGATAAGAGGCAGATGGCGGATGGCATTATTATGCCCAGCTGTAAAACCCAAACCGACTGCTAACTGATTTCCATCATCGGAAAAGTCTAGGCTGATTACATCTAAACGATCATTCTCTCCATCCCAATCGAGTACACGTTCGCCGGAAATTTCATCCCATACTGTTACTTGCGACTCGCGATGACCGAATGCTACGTACCTTCCATCGGGCGAGAACGCAACCGAAACGATTGGTGGGTTCACTAATGCTTGTGACCAACGAACCTCACCGGTTTCAACACTTTGTATTTTGAGGTGATCCTGGATTGCATCTGCCAGCGCATACCACTTTCCATCGGCCGAAAATGCCAAATCAAGACTCGAACCCGACACACCTTGAAACGCTTCCATACTGCTCGTTTCCTGCTGCAGTTCCCAAACTTTCGTAACATGTCCATCGCTGCTAATCAGCCGTTGTCCGTCAGGATGAAACTGCAGGAACAAGATTGCCGACAAATGTCCTTTGAAAGTTCGCAGGAAGCTCACATCCAGTTTTCCGTCGCGTTCCCCTACTTCCCACAGTTTTATTAGGCCATTGGAGGTGCCGGTGGCCAAGAGTTTTCCATCTGGATTAAACGAGGCGGATGACAATACGGAGGCATGCTCCAAGGTGACTTTTTGATTATCCTGGTCCCGCAAATCAATCATCGAGACTTCGCCACTCGACAGCCGGCCAACAACAGCTCGTTGTTGAACCTGGTCGAGAGCCCAAGCTCCGATGCTGGCTCCTCCAAAGGGAATCACCAGCGCCTGAACATTTGCCGTCGCTTCTCCGTCAACATCAACGTTAGCCAATGCCAGGGCGACTCGCGACAAATTGGGTTGCCGAGGATTGACGATTCCCACAAGTCTGGAATCGGCGGTACCGAGCACAGGACTTTCTGCCCAGGCAAAGTCCTGTTTCATTGGAATCTGCTGTTGCGACCAGTCCGTTGTAGCTAGCTGAACCAAGGTTCTGGTGTTTCTCGCACCAACTTGTTTCTGCGGGCCAAGGAACAACAAGGATCCTTTATCCGTAAAGCGCAAAGCCGAAGGTTCAAATTCCAAGCCGATGTTTTTTAGTCGGCCGGTAGCACACTCATAAACTGAAAGTTCGTTTCCTTGGAAGCTAGCGAGCCATTCGCCGCGCGGAGACAATGTATAGTTGGATGTATTCATAGATTCTGGCAACTGGACTGTCGCCCGAGGCTCGTCGCTGACTGGGTCGAGGAAATGAATCGTATGATCTTCGCCAATGAGAACCAACTCCCCTTTTTCATTGATGGCCAAATCACGTCCAGGTATTTCCCAACTTATGGTGTCCCCCTCGAGCTGACCTTGAAAATAATGCCATTCGAAACCGCGCAGATCAGGCTGATTATCTTTAGGCATATGCCCGTCCAGAAGTTGCTGAAGACTGGCGGTGGGAGTTTCTTCCCGTTCCCACAAGATGGGCGCCAATTGCATATCCGCAGCATAAAGTAGTTGGGCTCGGTGGTCAGACGCGGCTTGAGCAGAAAGCATCGCCGTCTCAAGTTTGATTTGCTGTTTCTCAAGCGAGATTTGTTGTCCTCGCAAATCCTCGTTCAGTTTAACCTGCTCCTGCCGCTGCGTTCTATATATTGTTGCCGTTACCGTCACACCGACGGCGTGCAAGCCAAGCAGAATTGCAATCATGCGATAGAGCCGTCGCCGGCGAAGTGCTTCGTCACGCCTTGCGAGCGCGTCCGCCTTGGCCAATTCGGCATCTCGCAAGCGTGATTGTACCTGAGCTTCATAGCGATCTACCCAATCTGCTACTTGGCCAGCATTGGTGGGGCGGTCCGCCAAGTCGGGTGACAAACACTTCTTCGCTAACGCAACAATAGTGTCGTCTGCCGTGCAGGCATCCAGTCTTTGGTAACACTCTTGCAGGTCGGCGTTCCAAGCTTTGCGAATCACTTGATTGCCGAGCCCTGTGTAAGGTGGATTGCCAGTAAGTATTTCGCACAAGATGGCGCCTAGACTAAAAACGTCAGCGCGTTCATCCAGCCGATCGATCTCGCCCCGAGCTTGTTCTGGCGCAATGTAAGCCGGAGTACCAAGCAGAGTTCCGTGAATCGTGAGGGATGAATTTCCCGAGGCCGCTGCCTGCTCGAGGTCTTGTAAACAAACCGTCTGGGTACGTACGGGACCTTCGCCGTCAAGGTTGGGGGACACAGCGGGCAGCTGAGCTTCAAGCACTTTGGCTATGCCCCAGTCCATAACTTGAACTTCGCCAAATGCTCCCACCATAATATTGGCAGGCTTCAGATCGCGATGTAATACGCGATGCTTGTGTGCGTAGGCCATGGCTTGACAGATTTGATTGAATATCTTGAGGAAATGGCCCAGATCTTCCCCAATCTCTTTTCGTTCGCTAAGCAATTTACTAAGGGTCTGGCCATCCACCAACTTCATACTGAAAAAGGGACGTTCATCATCTGTCGCCCCTACTTCGTAGACGGGCACAATGCCAGGATGTTGCAATTGTCCTGTGATTTTTGCTTCTTCAACAAACCTTGAACTAGCTTCCTGATCGTGGTGATGCTCGGACAAAAGAACTTTGATCGCTAACTCGCGGTCGAGTTGACGATCATGCCCTCGGTGAATAGCCCCCATTGCTCCGCGAGCGATCTCATCGCCCAAAACATATCGGCTGAAGCGATTAGCGTACTTCTGATCCTTCTCGGCTTGCTGCCGACATTCACGATCATTACGGGAGTCTATCGAACCGCCATCGCCCATTGAACTTATCTCCTTAATATGCAGTTCTTGTTCTGCAATTCACTTTTAGGCGATTAGCCTTTCCACAACTTGGGCGGCCGAGTTTTCGACAAGTGCTATCTCTCGCGCTCCAAGGCGAAACTTGAGTTGCTGATGATCCAGCCCGAATTGGCGCAGAACCGTGGCTAGCCAATCGTGGTTAGTAACAACTTCCTCAACAGCGTGATGTGAAAACTCGTCAGTCGCCCCGTGAACGTACCCCCCCCTTAATCCACCACCCGCCACCCACATGCTAAAGCCAAAGGTGTTGTGGTCGCGTCCCACCACGTCCAAACTCGTACTTCCAACTGGTACCTGTATGGTTGGCAAGCGTCCCATTTCGCCTCCCCAATGAACTAAGGTGGTATCGAGCAAGCCGCGGCGTTTGAGATCTTTCACCAGGGCAGCGGCTGGTCGATCAATCTCCTGGCAGCGTTTGGGCAATTCCGTTTTGATCGACGAATGATGGTCCCAACTTTGTCCGTTATTAAAAATCTGCACAAAGCGTACTCCGCGTTCTACAAGTCGTCGGGCAATAAGGCATCGAGTGCCGTAGTCTCGAGTCACACTTTGATCAATGCCGTATAGTCGATGCGTTTCGGCTGATTCAGATGAAATGTCAAATGCCTCCTGAGCCGATAATTGCATTCGTGCGGCCAAACCATACGTCGCCATCCTAGCTTGAAGCTCGTCTTCATGTGGATACGCGGCTGCATGCTCGCGATTCAAGTGTTCGAGAAACTTGAGTTGATTTTTCTGAACATCGCCTTTTAAGTGACTGGGGGCTTGTAAGTTAAACATGCGAGGTTCTTTGGGGCGAACCACAGTACCTTGATAAAGAGACGGCAAGCCCCCGTTGGTCCAACTATCGCCACCCACGATGGGTAATCCGGACGGATGTGTTAAGGCGACATACGCGGGAAGGTCTTGCGACTCACTTCCCAATGCATACACCAACCAACTGCCAAGCGTCGCGCGTCCGGCAATTCCCGCACCTGTATTCATGGCAAAGAATCCCGGGAAATGGTTGTTGACGGCGGAGTGCATTGAGCGGATCAAGGTTATTTCATCGGCGATCTCCCCTATACTGGGAAGTAAATCCGAGATTTCCATCCCACACTTTCCGCGACGCCTGTACGTCCATTGCGGTCCCATAATTTGACGACTGGCTTGGGCGGCGTTGTCAAATCTAATTTCACCAACAAATTGTTCGCCATTTCGTTTGGTCAATTCCGGCTTTGGGTCGAATAGATCGATCTGGCTTGGGCCTCCCATCATGAACATGGAAATCATAGCGGTAGCCTGAGCCTTAAGCGGCGGTTTCTTTGGGCTCAGGTCAAACAATTGAGGTTCCAGTATTGGTTGGCGCGGTTGCTCGCTGGCCAAAAGACCATCACCTCGCATTAGCCAAGCGGCTCCCAATGCCGACATACCAAAAGCAGTAGACTGCAAAACATGGCGCCGGGAACAAAATCCAAATGCCTGAGTTTCGCGCATCAATTCCTTGCCTGGAAGCTCGTAATTTCCGCTCATGCTTGGGATTTCCTTGACAGGACTTCATTGGACATACAAAAAGCGATTCGATGACAGCAAGCTTTGACATAGGATCGATAGGGCCGTCAGGCTAACCGCCTGCGAATTCTCCTCCATTACTTTTTTCCAATCCGGATCCGAATTGGCTTTCAGAGCTTCCGTCTGAAGCTTCAGAAACTCAATGCATTGACTCAACTCATGTGTCGTTGGAGCACAGCTGAAAAGCCGCAGGTATGCGTCTTCAATTTGCGTCGCAATGTCCGAAGATTGACGTGCCAAAAGTTCCGACATTCGCATCGACGCGTCAATAACGAATGGATCATTCATAAAGAACAAAGCTTGCTGAGCCACTGTAGAAGCATTACGTTTTTGGCAATTGGGCTTCATATCCGGCAAGTCAAACGTTTGCAATTCGTGCAGGGGTAAGGATCGAGGTGTCGAGATATACATACTTTGTCGTAACGCCTCGATACCCGCTCCCGAAACACTATCGAACAATCCATTGCGACGATTCTGCGTACCTATTACGGCTTTTCCTTCACCGTCCTCTGTTACCGGAACACTTGGTCCTCCCATTGTCGAAACCAATTGCCCGCTGACAAACAAGATGGCGTCGCGAAGCGATTCAGCTTCCAAGCGACGTAACGAGGTACGGCTAAGCAAACGATTCTCGGCGTCCAATGGAATCGATCGCAGATTCTCTGGCAGAGCGGATTGTTGGTACGTGCGGGAGAGCAAAATCTGCTTATGCAGCCACTTGGTACTCCAACCATGATCCATGAAATCTACGGCCAGCCAGTCCAGAATTTCAGGATGCGAGGGAACGCTGCCGTTGAGTCCAAAATCACCGGGCGTACTGACGAGACCTTGACCAAAATGATGCTGCCACACGCGGTTCACCCAAACCCGAGCCACAGTCGGATGCGTTCCGTCTGTCAACTGTCTTGCGTAGGCCAGTCGGCGACCAGTGGATTGCGCTAATTGTTCCGATACTTCTGGAATGCTTCCAGCGGCTCGAGTCGAAACAAGTGCAGCAATTTCGCTGGGATAAACTTCTTCGGTAGGTGTATCGGGATTGCCACGAAAGAAAACCTTTGAAACAGGAACATCCCTCCCTTGCTCGCTAACCGCCATGATCAATCGCTGTAACGGCTTGGTCGCTCGCAGCTCCGAGACTTTTTTCTCTTCGGCTACGAACCCTTCGTATGCTTTGCGATCGTATTCAATCAGTTGTCCCACTATCCAATCCACGGTGCGTACTGTGGGATAACGATCAAGTAACTGTTTCTGTTCTTCGGATTGCTCTTGCGGCTTAGAATTTACTGCCGAACGAATTGCTTCCCGTAACTCTTCTGGTACTTTTGCGATTTCCCGTTCCTGAATCGATTGGCAATGCTCACGTTTTCGGCTAGTAATGTCATTCTGTACCGCTGCGGCTTGTTTTTCGATTTCGTCTGCTGCAGCTTGAGTTTGATCATCGGTCAAATCGAACAACCGTTCGGAGGGACGTTTCCACTCGTTGAGTGGAAAGGCCGGATCAAATACAGCTCGCAATCGGTAATAGTCTTGGATGGCAATCGGATCGTAACGATGATCGTGGCACTGCGCGCAGCCTACTGTAATTCCCAATATGCCCGTGCCGATTACATTCAGCACCTCGGCCACAGCTTGATTGCGATCCATGAGTGTATTATCGGTCTGCGTAACGTCTGGACCCATTCTTAGCAAACCCGTAGCCGCCATCAATTCGACATGACGGTGGTTGTTTCCCGATGGCGCTCCATCAATCAATTCGTCCCCCGCCAGTTGCTCGACCAGAAACTGATCATAGGGTTTGTCATCGTTGAAAGAATCAATAACGTAATCTCGATAGTGCCAAGCGTGCGGACGCAGTTGATCTTTGGGTACATTCCCATCGCTTTCTGCATATCCAACTACGTCAAGCCAATGGCGAGCCCAGCGTATCCCGTAGTATGGAGAACTGAGCAAGCGATCCACTTGCTTTTCGTACGCATCTGGGCTGTCATCTGAGAGAAACTGTGCTAACTCATCCGTACTTGGCGGTAAGCCGTGCAAGTCAAATTTCAGTCGCCGAAGCAAGATAGCTCGGCTAGCTAAAGGAGCGAATGTTGTTCCGCTGTTCGCAAGTTCAGCAGCTACGAAGTAGTCCATCGTGCGGGAATTATCGTAGCTATTTCTCATTGCATCGGTAGCAGGTAACAGCGGCTTTACAGGTGGCTGAAATGCCCAGTGAGCCAGCTCTTCTTCTGTGAATTTTGCTTCAGCAGGATTTTGAGGTTCCGGGCGAACTGTCTTAGCTCCCATTTCGATCCAGCGTTTAATCACCTGCCGGTCGTCTTCGCTAAGTTTCTTATTCCCCGGCGGCATTTCTTGGCTATCGATGCGGTCCAGGATTAGAGAATTTGAAGGTTCGCCTGAAGAAATCGCCGCGCCAGAATCACCTCCGCTCTGCATCAGGTGTACAAGTCGCAGGTCCAGTCCCCCTGCCAATTCAGGCTGCTCACCATGGCAATGAAAACAATGGGCTTTTAGTATCGGCCGGATGTTCCTCTCGAAGTAGACTACTTCCAGGGCACCGGAGCCTTGTTCCGCCGCCAATAACGTGTGGTTGTTTCCGCTGACTACTTGCACCGAGAGTGCCTCGAAAGCGAAGATCAGCAACCAACCTAAGGAAACAAAACAAGCTGGTAAATTCAGCAAACAACTGCTCATAGGGTAGAACCTGGGGAGATTGGACTGTGAGCAAAGGGGTAGGAGGGAGATTATCTAGATTAAGCTCTGCCACTGAGGTAATCAACTCGACAACCGTGCTAGCTCCTCGCAGACTCTCGTTTTTCGCTGAAATGGGAAAACCGAATATTCTTGGCGCCCAGATGAAACAATGAGGCGATGGAGCGTTGGTCACGAAGATCGAGCAGAATTCATGTAAGAGTAACGTATTATCGCCGTTGTGATCAACGAATTCGTTGAAAACACACGTTGACCGTCATTGCAATCGCACTAGCTTCGACTCGACTGACACACGACGCAATCGACAACTATGCTCTCTGCTGACTTCTGCATTGCGGTCAGAACACCTCACGGTATTCCCAGTCTCGAATGCGAGACACAACGCAGACCTCCCGGGGTAAGCTTGACCACTTGCACCGCACACTTGCCGGATTTACATACATGGCCGTCGACGGACGGGGACTTCGCTGTTTGTTGCCTGCTGGTCCGACCAAGCCTGCCTCATATCCGGTTTCTGTTCGTCAAGTCGCGGTTTTGCTCCACGCTTCCTTCAGACAATGTCTCGCGACGCTGCCCTTGCGATTCGCTAATCCTTCACCTCCGTCTGGTTGGATAGGGACTTTCACCCATAAATTGTCAAACATGCCCGGCACACAACAATAAAAAAACACCGCTTCGTCGGAAGCGGTGTTGGTAGAGATTTCAATCTAGGCTGGCAAACTAATCAGCTGCCGGTGGTGGAGGAGCGATGAGTGGCCCTTCGGTCCCTAATCCACCTTTGAGTTCTTGCACCGGTTTCGCTTCGGCTTGCTGACGAGCTTCTTCTCGTGCAGCAGCTTCCTCTTGTTCCTCGGCCCAATCAACTCGCTTGCGGGACAAACCGATCTTGCGTTCATCAATGTCAACACGCAAAACCTTCACTTCAAGCTCATCGCCAACTTTGACCAGCTCTTCAGGATTTTCGACCTTGTCATCAGACAATTCCGAAATATGCAACAGCCCCTCGAGACCATCTTCTAGCCCGATAAACACGCCGAAGTTGGTAATCTTGGTTACCTTGCCCTTTACCAATTGCCCTGGCTGGTATTTGGCTGGGATTGAGCTGACCCATGGATCCTCGTCCAGTTGCTTGAGCCCCAGTGCGATTCGACGCCGACCTTGGTCAACGGACAACACACGGCACTTAATTTCTTGACCCTTTTCGACAACCTCACTAGGATGCGAAACTTTACGAGTCCAAGACATATCCGAAACGTGTAGCAAACCGTCAATCCCTTGCTCGAGCTCGACGAATGCACCGTAATTGGTGAGGTTACGAACTTTGCCGGTAACTTCGCTTCCTTCTGGGTACTTGTCAAGCACTTCGTCCCACGGGTTGGCAACCGTTTGCTTCATACCTAAGGACAATTGCTGACCCGCTGGATCGACGCCGAGAATCTTAACATCGATTTCGTCACCAATCTGCACCAATTCATTCGGGTGATTGATACGTCGCGTCCAGGACATTTCGCTAATATGCACTAGACCCTCAATTCCAGGTTCCAGTTTCACGAATGCACCATAGCTCATGACATTGACAACTTCACCCTTAACGACGGCACCCACTGGGTACTTCTCTTCGATGTTGTCCCATGGGTTGTTCTGTTTCTGCTTCAACCCAAGAGCAATCTTCTGTTTTTCTCGATCGATCTGAAGGACCTTGACTTCGATTTCCTGATCGATTGCCACCATTTCGCTCGGATGTCCAATTCGTTCCCAGCTCATGTCGGTAATGTGTAGCAGGCCATCGATACCACCCAAGTCGACGAACGCTCCGAAGTCGGCGATATTCTTGACGATACCCTTCCGGATTTGGCCCACTTCCAATTCACCCAAAAGATGCTCGCGGTCTTCCTCGCGTTGCTTCTCGATCAGTGAGCGGCGGCTAACGACGATATTACGGCGAGTCTCATCGATCTTGAGCACTTCGCACTGGACCACTCGACCGATGTAGTCCGCGATATCGTTTGGACGGCGAATGTCCACTTGGCTAGCTGGCAAGAATACGTTGACGCCAATATCAACCAACAAACCACCTTTGATTTTCCGAGTGACAGTACCAGTGACTACCTGGCCCTCGCTCACTTCGGACATCATCTTTTCCCATTCCAGGATCTTTTCCGCCTTGCGTTTGCTAAGCGAAATCATTCCATGTATATCGTCGGCAGGACCGAGTGCGTCCTCCATTTCTTCGATCAGGACCTTGACGGCTTGACCAACCTGAGGTGGTTCTTCCGTTTCGTCCCATTCATTGATGTTGATAGCACCTTCGCTCTTGAAGCCAACATCTATGACAACAAATTCACCGTTGACTTCGACAATTCTTCCTTCAACGATTTGATTTACGTCGAAATTTTGATCCAGCCCTTCCAATCCCTCGAAAATCATGTTTTCGAAATCATCTTCGGGCAACAAGCTCTCAATCTGAGAACCAATGGAAGCATCTTCTAAAGAGCGAATGAGGTTACGATTGACCATACTAATCCTGAATTATTCCTCCCCAAACCACCAAGATCGCCGCTTACACCGCAACCATGGCATGTCACACGACACGCAAATGGGGTGGAACTAAAAAATGAAAAACATTGGCACCAACAGCCACCTCGACTCCTGCCGAAGCTACCAAGCCATTGCGCACGTGATCAGAAATCTAACAGCAGTCAGCATTTAGGGCAACATCAGCCATCGAACTAAGCGGCTTTTGCGGCCAGTTTTCTCCCCTAAAAGGACTCAACTCGTGCTACCCGATAGTACCACCCAACGATCTTTCCCACTTCGCGCAAATCACGCCCTAGGGATAATCGTCTGATTCAAAGCTCGTAAATGCCTAGCCCAGCCCTCTGGGCCACACGCTTTTAGTGCCCTTCGTCTCCGCCGGATTCTCAATCTATGTCGCTATCATCTCCCTACCCCTCTTCAATTGCTTTGGGAGGGGACCACGCCGGTTTCGACATGAAGACATCGCTAGCCGATTACTTGCGGTCCCTGCAGATAGAAGTTTTTGATTGCGGTACACATTCGGCTGATCCGTGTGATTTCCCCGATTTCGCTGAAAAGGTCGCAATCGAAATCCTGTCGGGCAGGGCAGAACGGGGAATTCTTGTCTGTGGAAGTGGCGTTGGCGTTAGTGTGGCTGCAAACAAGATACCGGGAATTAGAGCTAGCTTGTGCCATGATAGTTATTCCGCGCGTCAAGGAGTCGAACATGACGACATGAATATTCTATGTATTGGTGCCCGGGTAATTGGCCCCGAATTGGCGATGGAGGTTATTCGTGCGTTTCTTCGAGCGCGGTATTCCCCGCAACCTCGCCATCAAGCTCGCCTCGACAAATTGCTGGACATTGAACGCCGCGGTATGCAGGGCGATTTTGATAAGTACCGATCCAATGGGAACTGACATTGCCGGATTCAGTGCCACTGATCGTCTACTGGCTGCCACTCATTGGAGCCATGCTATTTGCGGGCGCCGCCATATTGACTCGAAAGGCGGCAAGTTTTCAGCTGGACATTTGGCTAGTTTGTTTTGTTTCTAACCTGGTCACTGCGGTTGCTTTTCAGTTCTTGTTGCTAATCAACCACTCGTTTCCAAGCTTTGAACTCTGGTGGCAGCCTGCCTTGGTGTCCGGATTGTTTGTTTTAGGCCAAGTTCTCACCCTCAATTCGTTGGCCAAAGGCGACATATCCATCTCGGCACCAGTGTTGGGGCTGAAGGTCGTTTTTGTGCCGTTCTTAATACGGTGGCTCAGCGGAACATCGTTGCCTACCATGATTTGGTTTGCATGTGGACTCGCAACCGTTGGCATTGCTTTACTAAACTTCAGCCGAGGAAAGAGCCATTCTCGCCGACTGTTCTCTTTGTGTACTGCTGGAGGTGGCGCTGCTGCGTATGCCATGTTTGATGTTTGTGTGCAACTTCGATCACCCGAATGGTCCCAAGGCGCCTTCTTGAGTACCGTGTTCGTGGGCAGTACCATTCTGTCGTCGAGTTTTCTTCGCGCTACTCCACAGCGGCTACAAGATATTCCAGCCGCCGCTTGGCCCGCCCTGCTTGGCTCTGGTGCATGCTTTGCGCTGCAGTCACTCTGTATCGTATGTACAATTGCTTTTTGGGGGCATGCTTCGATCGCCAACGTCATGTACGCCACACGCGGACTTTGGAGCCTGCTACTGGTCAGCCTATTGGGGACGCGACTAGGCATTCGTGAGCCCGGTCTAACGCATGACGTATTCTGGATTCGATTTGTGGGTGCAACCATTCTGCTGGTTGCCATTGCTTGTCTGAAATTTGGTTAACCAGTGCAACTGAGTATGATTGAATCTCGGGCTAAGTTTTGAAATGATATAGTCAACAAATTCTTCCCCAGACTCTCGTACTCCCCTCCTTAACCACTCGAACGAACGCAGCTAACAATCACGGTGAGGATTGGTTATGCAGGTCTTGCGATTGAAACTACAAACCACAAGACTTCAATGCGTTCGGAATGGAACGTCAACACATCTAGTAAAGAAGTTAACTGCAATGTCAAAATCTTGTAACTGGTTTCGAGACATTTCCTTGGCTGTGTTGATCTCGATGGTCCCCCAACTTGCCTCTGCTGAAGTTCGGTTGGCCAGTATCTTTGCTGACCATATGGTACTCCAGCGTGATGCCGAAATTCCGGTTTGGGGCTGGGCTAATCCGGGAGAACAAATCAGTCTGCAATTGGCCGGTCAAACACAGACAGTGACTGCTGGAGCTGATGGGAAATGGATGGTTCGGCTAACACCGATTCCAGCAGGGGGTCCGTACAAACTTTCGATCAGCGGTTCCAATACTCTAGCTATCAACGATGTATTAATTGGCGAAGTCTGGTTGTGTTCCGGTCAATCCAATATGGCCATGACAGTCAACCGTGCCCTTAATTTTGATGCCGAACGTGGAGCTGCGAATGCGCCTACGATACGTCACTTCAAGACCTCGGCACACGCCGCTGTGGAGCCGCACTCCGATTGCCAAGGGACATGGCAAGTTTGTTCTTCAGAAACTGTAGGTGGCTTTTCTGCAGCGGCCTATTTCTTTGCAAAACGACTAACTCAGGAGTTGAATGTCCCCGTTGGATTAGTAAACAGCTCATGGGGTGGAACGGACATTGCCGCCTGGACTAGCCTCGATGCCCAAGCAGCCGTGCCTGAAATAGTGCCAAAATTGGATGCCTATGATGCAATCATTTCTAAGTACGATCCCGATCAGGCTCAAGCCAACCATAAGTTGGCTTTGGAGCAATGGGAAAAGCGTGCCGCCAACGCCAAGGCAGCCGGACGAGCTACTCCACGCAAACCCACTATGGTCGGAGACCCTCGCACGAATCAAAATCGACCGGCCAATCTTTATAATGGTATGATTCATCCACTTATTCCGTTCGCCATTCGAGGAGCAATTTGGTATCAAGGCGAACGCAACTCCCATTCGGTTTCAGATGGGCGTCTATATGAACATCAATTGAAAGCTCTGATATCCGATTGGCGATCTCGGTGGCACCAAGGCGATTTTCCGTTTTTGACTGTACAGCTTCCAAATTATCACGCTCCCACCGAACAACCAATCGAAAATACCGGTTGGGTGATAGTGCGTGAAAGTCAGCTACGATCCCTAGCAATCAAAAACACGGGCTTGGCGGTTACCACCGACATCGGCGAAGCTAACGATATTCATCCTCGCAACAAACAAGTGGTTGGAGAACGACTGGCGCTCTGGGCCTTAGGAACCACCTACAATCAAGACATCGAATACTTTGGGCCACAGTTTGTTTTTTGCCAATTTCGTGACGGATCGGTTAACGCACAGGGCAAAATCAATCCTGGGCGCATGATGCTCAGTTTTCTACACGCAGACGAGCTAAAGTCAGCTGATGGACAACCATTTCGAGGCTTTGCGGTAGCAGATGAAGATCAAGTCTTTTATCCTGCCGAAGCAACCATTGAAACCTCAACCGGTTTTTTGCAACTTTCCAGTAGGCAAGTGCGCACGCCTCGCGCCGCGCGCTATAACTGGTCGGATAATCCGAACGGAAATTTGGTAAACGGCGCAGGCTTACCAGCCGCACCATTTCGAACCGACAGTTGGGAAATCTCCGATCCTGAATAGATATCTGCTGACGCGTTCAATTTGGAACCTACTTCATAACTTGTAGCCTCATTTACCGTGTTTGAGATGCAAGCTAATCTGTTCCGATTTCTATGCATTCTGGCGGGGTCAACCGGCGCAAGGTCGCTAGTTGCGAGTCCCTATAGACAATGCCAAGATTGACGCAATCTCCCCAATGAGATAGCATAATGGGGTGATTTCTTCCATTCCAATCACTTGGGTAATGCGGCGTCGGATTTGACTTGGCGCGATATTTTTGTCGGGCTCTCCCACCTTAAACAACCATTCCCACCGATCCTGACGAGTAAGAACAATGGCACATTTTTCAAGAACGCCAATTGCTCGAAGCAAACTTCTTCAGGCAATGTTCCAAACGCCAATTTGTTCCATTGCGTTGGCATGCTTTGGCCTTAACTGGTCACTCCTCGCCGATGATGATGGTCAATTCTTTGAGAACGCCGTGCGCCCGCTACTAGTCGACCACTGCATTAAGTGTCATGGTCGTGAAAAACAGGAGGGTGGGCTACGACTGGATACACGGACCGGGCTGCTAGCTGGCGGTGACTCAGGAGCCGCCATCGAAATGAAAGACCAGGATGCGAGTTTGTTGTTATCCGCCATCCGCTACGAAGACTTTGAAATGCCTCCCGCAGGGCAGTTATCCGATGACAAGATTGAGATTTTCGAACGTTGGATCGCCCTTGGAAGTCCTTGGCCCGACCATGGATCGGAGGGCGGTTTGGAACTTCGCCAACAATCGACAATTTCCGATGAGGATCGAGATTATTGGGCATTTCGTCCGCTGAGTTTTGAACATCCGCCAAGAGTGGATGGCAAACTTGGCCTACAAGTACGCACCCCCATCGATCAATTCATTCTTGCTAAATTGGCGGCAGAAGGTTTGAGCCTGGCGCCAGAGGCGGATAGACGTATTCTTATGCGGCGGCTCTACCTAGATCTGCTCGGAGTCCCACCTTCCATCGAGGAGCAAAACGATTTTTTGAACGACACTCGTTCGAATGCTTTTGAGCTCTTGGTAGATCGCCTGCTTGACGATCGACGCTACGGCGAAAAGTGGGCTCGTCACTGGTTGGACTTGGTTCGCTACGCGGAGTCGGACGGTTTCAATCAGGATGCTGCTCGCCCGAACGCTTATCTTTATCGCGATTGGCTAATCCAAGCATTGAATGACGATCTGCCGTACGATCAGTTTGTCGGCCTGCAATTGGCCGGCGACGAGATGGCCCCGAACGACCCGCAAGCCTTGGCAGCCACGGGCTTTCTGAGGCACTGGATCTACGAATACAACCAGCGTGATGTTCGCACTCAGTGGGACAACATCCTCAATGATATGACCGATGTTAGTGGCGAGGTCTTCCTGGGTCTAGGAATGGGATGTGCCCGCTGCCACGACCACAAATTCGATCCCATATTTCGGCGCGATTATTTCCGCTTTCAAGCCTCCTTCGCCGCCTTCTTGCCAGTGGATACTCACCTCTATGCAACACCTGACGAATTGAACGCTTACCAAGTGGAATTAGCCAAATGGGAACAAGCCACTCAAACAATCCGAGAGCAGATGGATGCTCTGGAGGATCCGATTCGCACATCTGTGGCACACAAAGCGTTTGACAAGTTTCCTTTAGATGTTCGCCCCATTCTCTACAAACCAGCAGACGAGCGAGATGGCTACGAACAGCAGATTTACGATCTGGCGTTTCGGCAAGTCATTGAAGAATGGAATAAGCTGGATTATGCCAAATCACTCAAAGGAGATGACAAGGAGAAATGGGAAGGGTTAAAACAACAATTGAGTGATCTTCAACTGAAACCTCCCACTAGCCCCATTCGGATCTTGGCCGCAGGTGAAGTTCCTGTTCAGCCTCCCCCCACACGCATACCTGGCACCGACACGGTAATTGAACCGGCAGGATTCGAAATTTGGAATGCGGAGCCAATCGTAGCCAAACCTTTGGCTCATACCTCAGGTCGACGGACTGCCTTAGCGAGCTGGATTAATTCCCCCAGTAATCCACTTCCCCATCGGGTAATCGTAAATCGCATATGGCAGTACCATTTTGGTTGCGGAATTGTTCAAAACAGCAGCGACTTTGGGCGAATGGGAATGCCTCCATCTCATCCGGAGCTGCTTGACTGGCTGGCGACTAATTTCTTAGAAAATGGTCGAAGTCTAAAAGACCTTCATCGGCTAATCGTTTGCTCAAGCGTATATCGTCAGAGTTCCCATGCCGAACCAATCGTAGCTGCTCAGGCCCGAACAGGTGACCCTGAAAATGTTCTGCTATGGCACTATCCGGCTCGCCGCTTGGACGCTGAACAAATCCATGACTCCATGCTAGTGGCTTGTGGCGCTTTACAGGAGAAAACAGGTGGAGCTTCGGAACCCCACGATGGTTTGTGCCGCTCTATTTTTACACTTGTAAAACGCAACAATCCCGATCCATTCCTCACATCCTTCGATGCACCAGATGGTAACGCTAGCCAAGGCAAGCGAAGCACCACTACAACAGCCAATCAGGCTCTCTTGTTGTCCAATTCGGATTGGCCGCTGAAGTTAGCGGCAAGGCTTGCCGAACATTTACAGCAGGTTGCACCCAAGCCAGAGCAGCAGATACAGCTAGCGTTTCGCCGTTGTCTTCAACGAGAACCAGGAGACCTCGAGCTAGAAAGATCGATTGGATATGTGAAAGCAGTTGCTTCCCAACTTGCAGCCCAACAAGCTGAATTGGATGAACAAACTGCGGCTGAAGTAGCCATTCAGGAAGCCCCAACCGACCAGCGTGTCCAATCCGCTGAGCTAGGAGAGGGGGCCGCCGAGCTGGCTTGGTATGAGACAGAGGCCTATACGATCGCTCTCGGTGACTTTGTTCATGTATTGATGAATACGAGTGAGTTTCTGTACACCGAGTAAAATGGTATTGGAGGTTCGAGCTATACTCCATGACCTCAACGTTATCCCTAAATCGGGAGAATTGAAATGCGTGGCACTGGTTATACATCGCGAAGAGAAATGCTGACCCGAGCAGGTGCAGGCTTTGGAGCCTTAGCACTAAGCAGCTTGTTAGCTGACAAGCGAGTCGAGGCCGCTCCTGTTCATCCTTACGCAGGTCCACATCATCGAGCGACCGCCAAGAGTGTGATCTTTGTCTTTCTTGAGGGAGGCCCAAGTCATTTAGACCTCGTAGATCCGAAACCATTACTTAACGAGTTAGCCGGGCAAGCATTGCCAGATAGCTTCGCGCCGATCATTACTCCCATGGGAGAATACGATGCGCCTTTGATGGGTTCTCCTCGTAAGTGGAAGCAATACGGCGAAAGTGGGCTTTGGTTCTCGGATTGGATTCCTCACATCGGCCAGTGTGCTGACGATATCACCGTCATCAACTCCTGTTGGGGCAACGGCTTGAACCATTCCAATGGTGTTTGCCAAATGAATACCGGTTCCATTTTGGCCGGTCGCCCTTCCTTGGGTGCTTGGGTCAGTTACGGTATGGGTACCGAAAACGATAGCCTCCCTGGCTTCGTGGTCATTGAAGACAATGTGGGCAAAGTTATCAATGGTCCACGAAATTGGGGAACTGGTTTTATGCCAGCCAGCTTCCAAGGAACCCGCATGGTTGGAACCGGCGAGCCAATCCGCTATTTGACTCGTCCCGAATCGATCAACGACGCACGCCAGGTGGCCAAGTTGCAGTTGCTGGATCGATTCAACCAAGAGTTCGCTCAAGAGTATCCATATGATAGTGAGCTCGAAGCTCGAATTCGCAGCTACGAACTGGCATTCCGCATGCAATCGGAAGCTCCAGAAGCAGTTAATATGGAGAATGAAACCGCCGACACTTTAGAGCTCTATGGTATCGATCAAGAGGATACGGCTGTATTCGGTCGAAACTGCTTATTGGCCCGTCGTTTGGTAGAACGGGGCGTGCGGTTCGTGCAACTTTATCACGGTGCAGGAAGCAAATGGGATTCACACTCAGCCATTGAAAAAAACCATTCGAAATTGTGCCAGGCCAGCGACAAACCCGTAGCCGGTCTAATACAAGACCTCAAACGTCGTGGGTTACTCGACGAAACGTTGGTGGTTTGGGGGGGAGAATTCGGACGAACCCCGATGAGTGAAAAAGGGGACGGACGGGATCACAACTGCAACGGCTTTTCCATGTTGATGGCTGGAGGTGGCGTGCGTGGAGGTCAGATCATTGGTAGGACGGATGATCTGGGTTTGCACGCAATTGAAGAACGACTACATGTACATGACATCCATGCTAGTATCATGCATGCTGTTGGCATCGATCATTGGAAGCTGGTCTTTACACACCAAGGTCGCCCTGAGCGAGCGACGCAGAACGAGGGTCGCGTGTGCCGCAAGTTGTTTGCATAAGGCGAGCGGCAGGAATTAACGTCCCAACCCGAAACGTAAGTGAGGGATTCTTGTTCGGTCCCTCGCTGACGCTTCGGGTTAGGATTGGTAGAT
>JAGQOY010000122.1 GCA_020427005.1 Planctomycetales bacterium | reverse complement strand
ACCGGCGGCGTTAAAGTAGCGGAGCGCGGCACAACCGAACCCGTAGGCATTGGCATAATCGGTTAGGGCATGCTCAATTACCAATTTGGTAAAACCGTACGGATTGATTGGTAGCTGAGGAGCCGATTCTGCTATGGGAATCGTCTCGGGCTGGCCGTAGGTCGCCGTGGTGCTCGAAAAAACGATTCTCCACACTCCACTTGCTCGCATTGCCTCCAGCAGTTCCAGCGTGGAAGTGACGTTATTTTGATAGTACATTGCAGGATTAGCGACCGATTCACCTACGAGCGCAAACGCTGCGAAATGCATAACTGCTTCAATCTCATTCGACTTAAAGACATCTTGCAATCGAGCACGATCCCCCAATTCACCTTCGATCAATACGTCAGAAGGTACGCTCAGTGCATGCCCGCGCGACAGGTTGTCATACACCAGTACTTGATGGCCATTGCGAAGAAGTTGGCGGACTGTATGGGACCCGACGTATCCGGCGCCACCTATCACTAAGATCTTCATCAGCAAAACCCTTCCAGGTCATAAAGTTTAAGCGATTGCCAATTGTCTTAACTGCAAGTCAATGCAAGCAGGAATCGGCACCCATTGCGCAATGCTTGAGACGCATCACAGCCGAATGCAATAGTTGCTGTGTTTGACTGTTACAAAAATCGTCCAATGTGCGGCCATCGCTTCGCGACCTAGCAGTGCAACAAATCGAAGATGTCCAGTAAGTTACGAAAACTTCGCGAAACCGGCCAACTTCCTGAGGTCGCTCCAGCTGCATCAGTTCACGTTGATTGGCAAAGCCGATTTGCCGATTACCTGCGAACCGAATGCCACCTAGCCGACAATACGGTAGTTGCATATTCGCGGGATTTACGTCGCTTGCTAAGCTGGATGGGCCAGCGAACAGTCAATCACATCCGCCTTTCCGATTTGGGAGATTTTATCGAGTCATTAAAATCCGAAAAGCTTGCTCCCACATCCATATCGAGAGCAATCGTTTCAACCCGCATGTTCTTTAAGTATCTACAATTGGAGGGCGTCGTTCAGGACAACCCCTCTGAGTTGATTGAAACGCAAAAAATGTGGCTGAGAGTCCCAAAGGCACTCACTCCCGCCGCTGTGGAACGTTTTTTGGATGCCCCCAAAAAATACGACGCCTATTGCGAGCGGGACCGAGCGATCTTGGAATTGCTGTATGCGACCGGATGTCGGGTTTCAGAGGTCTCTACTCTATTGCTAAAGAACGTACATCTCGACGAAGGCTATTGCCAAGTCGAGGGGAAAGGATCAAAGCAGAGAATCGTTCCCATTGGGCGTCGAGCTATAACATGTATCGAACATTATTTGGAAGTCTCTCGCCCCAAGTTGATTGAACGACGCCCTACTGAGGCCTGTTCGTGGCTGATCGTCTCTCGTTCTGGTAGGAGATTACGACGCGAAGCCATTTGGGAATTGGTCAAGCGTTATGCTTTACGAGCGGACATCGACCCCGAAGTAAGTCCGCACACGCTACGACACAGTTTCGCCACGCATATGCTCGCCGGTGGGGCGGATTTAAGACAAATCCAAGAGCTATTAGGCCATGCCAGCATTCAAACTACGCAGATTTACACACAAGTCGACAGTTCGCGTTTGAAACGAATTCACCAGCAATTCCACCCTCGAGCCTAATTCAATTGGAGCTCAACAAGCCTACTGTCGAGCCTTAGCCAGTTTAATGCGGTCAATTAGCTTCACAATATCATTGCCACTACGATAGCCAGTCACCGCTGTAATGGCTTGAATCAGATGGACGTAATGCAAATCAAAATCTAGGTCGATTTCCACCTCCGGGCCATCATCGTTGCCTGGTCCCGTCTGATCGCCAACCATTTGCACAACAAATGCTCGGAGCTGTTCGAAATCCGTACCGAACGAACGTTCGCTCACTTGGATGTCCGTCAGCCGTCCATTCCCATCCGACCGTAATCGCAGTTTGAGGGGCAGGTCGGTTGTGCTTGGACCCGGGTCGCCTTGAAGGGGCATTTTGACGTTAAAGTCGCCTTCTTGCGCACTGATCTTGAAGGTCATAATGAAGAACACCAACAACAGGAACACGATGTCAATCATGGACGTCATTGGCAATTCAGTACGATCCGTACTACGGTGTCGAAATTTCATTGTATTTCCTCCTTAACTCGCAGTGCAAAGTTCTCGAACCCTAATTCTTGACAACGATTTATCAAGTCCTGGACTCGGCCACCGGGCACGGATTCGTGGCCACGGATAATGATATTCGCATCACCGGCCGTTTTCCCGTCCAATTTTAGCAGTGCCAGTTCGGGTGTCATTCGCGATCTCAACGCGCCTATTGATAGTTCATCTCCTCCAATTACCAATGTGCCATCGCGCGTTAAATGGATAATGATAGGGTATTCAAGAGGAGTTTCGATCGGCTTAGCAAGTTCGCTGGTGGGTAACACAACTTTATCATTTTGCTCGCTTTGCGAGAAATTGATCAACACCATGAAAAACGCGATCAATTGAAACGTCATATCGATCATGGGGGTCAGATCGGGTTCTTCTGGCGGTGAGGTTCGGTTTTTGATTCGCATGACTCGTTGCTTTCAGGACTCAGCGCGAGAGCTCAATGATCTATCAGAATTGCTTTTCCATCGCCCAGGAAATCTACTTGATAAATCGCTCAATCAATTCTTCACTCGTAACGCCAACCTGCAAAGTAAGTCTTTGAACTCGGTTGCGGAGAATGTTGTAAACTGCAATCGCAGGTATAGCGATTGCCAGCCCAGCCAAGGTAGTGAATAGAGCGGTTGAAATATCCATGGCTAGCACAGTTGGCTTGGGACTCGATCCGCTGGTAGCAATGGTACGAAAGGCTTGAATCATCCCTTGAACTGTCCCAAAGAGTCCAATCATCGGGCTGATATTTCCGATCAGCGCCATGTAACTAAGGTTGTGCTCCATCTTCATGGTTTCTTCTTCACCAACTTCTTGCATAGCTTCCACAGCGTGCGAAAAACCACGATCAATTTTGGATAACCCAGCGGCCACTACTTGCCCCAAAAAACTGTCATCCGATCGAATCAGCTCGGCAGCAGCTTGTGGATTTCCTTCCGCTAGCTGCTGCTCGACTCCTTCAATCAAATCCGGTGGACAAATGTTGTCCCGACGAGCTGCGATCAAGTTCATAACGACCAAAGTCAGCAACGTTATCGACAAAGCAAAGAAGATAACGGTGTAGTAGATCGTAAGGGCCTGAAACGTCCAAGCCAATAGATTCGTGGGGGGTTTAGGAGCATCATCATCGCCTGCATCACTTGGCGCCGCTGCTTGATTGTTGGCTCCGCCAGCAGCAGCAGGTTGTCCACCTCCCACCGTCTGCGGTTGATTCAGGCCCGCTTCTGCATCCAAGTCGGAATCGGCTTGCCCCCAGGCTGCCGGTGATCCTATGGCACCCAAAGTCAAGGCAAGGCTAGTGACCAACAAAACGGTGAGTCGAGAAAATAGACAGCAGCGACTCTTAGAGTCCTTCATATTTACGCTCCAAGGCTGGTTGTTTGTTCGATGACGAGATTTTAGGAAAGTAAATTGAACCACAAGTCGTTGTCCAGAAATTCATGGTTTTGGCGAAAAAGTAAGCCCAGTCTACTAACTAGGCTCAGTCTACTGTTAATAGGCTCAGTCTACTAACCATAGATTCAGTTCACTAACAAAAAGTTAGGTCCGCTAAGCCGACAGAAACATACTGTGCTTAGGAGACTTCTCCTTCATTTGTTTGCCCAAACACTGCTCGCATAGCTCGACTTCAATCTGTTTCTGGCATCAACACCTTTGGCCCCATTTCCTTCTTTAGGCCACAATTGTGCTAAGTAATATAGTGCTTCTGCGTGGGCTTGCGCATCGGTAAAAAAGAGCAAGTCAGTTTGTAAATAACAGATGAGCGCATTTTGTGTCTGATTGTTCTTGAGGTAGCATTCCCCCTTGGCGTTATTAATTCGCGCGAACAACTCGTGATCGGCTGAATCGTTATTACGGACAAGCTTATTCAGTTGCTCAAGGGCCTCCGAGACTTTGCCCTCGAGGCAATCACAGCGAGCCAGTCCAACAAGCGACAGGTTTTTGATACTGTTCATGTTGGCAGCGTTGAAATTGGCGTTGGCAACTTTCTGCAGCCTGGCACGAGCTTCGGCTGAATTTGCTAGAGCCAATTCCAATTCCCCCATATGCCAATCCGCCAAGGCTTGGATTTCCTTACTGGAGGATTTTTCCATGAGCGCAAAAAACGGGCGGGCCGCTTCGGGGCTGCTACTTGCCATTGCCAGCTGCCCCAATAGCTCACACAGTGGGTAGAAATGATGTGTATTGCGGTTTTTACCGGCCAGAGTCTTCAGTCCTCTTTCGGCAGCAGCCTTGTCTCCAGCACCAGACAATCCCAACTGCCCCTCACAATACCACCGGTAGAATTCGAAATCCTCTTGAACAGCACTTGTTTTGAGGCCAGAAGATTCAATTTTTTTTATTTCTTCGAGCGCCTGATCATACTGCTGTTGCGAAATCAATTCACGCGCGCGATCCAAAGCCGTAGGTTCATTATCAAACACAAGTTTGCTGACTTCGGCAGTCGGATAGGTCTGATTTTTTCCACGAACCTCCAAGACGATTTGATCGGGTGAAACCTCAATCAGTTTACCGCTGATGGGCACGCCCTGCTTGGGATACACACGGTCTTGTCCATTGGCAGGCAGGCTCGAGATGGTTATCAAGCCTAGATACGCCCCAAGCGCCAACATGGGCCAATCGGTGAGTTGTTTCATCGAGATCGTCATCTTCATTTAGTTCAATCCGTTTACGGGCTTACCTGATGCTGTTTGGATTTTTCTCAGCAATGTATCAAAGCGTTTCTTGGATGTTGGACCGCCCATTTGAGGATAAAGTGCAGCTACGGATGTAATGGCTTTTTCTGCTTGGTTTATAGCCTTCTCACGTTCGTCAGCGGAGGTCAGGAGCAGAGCACTTAAATAGCGGCTCTGCGCAAGTTCAAATCGGCATTCAAAAAACTGTGTCTCATATCCCTTCCGCCCCGCCAAAAGGTTCGAAAGTTTGAGCCATCCCCAAATTAAGTTTTCTCGAGTCTTGGGATCCGGGCGATTACCGAGCATGGCCAACTCGTACCCCTTGGGATTGTTTCTGGCCGCCCCCCAAGCATCGTAGGTTCTAGCGGCCTCCATCTGAATATCCAGCAGATTTGGATTCTCAATCAGGATCTGAGCTAGTTGTTCTATGGCGTTCGTAAAATCACCTTGTCCGCGTGCCGCATGTGCAGCCAATTTTCGGTTTTGAGCGGTCGCTTGTTCGGCCAGTACACCTTCGATCATATTACTGGCTTGGCGATATGCGTCGTGGGCCTGCTGAACGGTAGTGCGTTGCTGAGCAAGCTCATCGGCCACAACCAACATCATTTCGGTAGCCCACACTCGCGTTTGAGCGTCTCCCGACTGCCCAATCTGAGCGACTACAATCTGTAGCCCCTCAGCCAATTGCCTACGTAGTTGTATATCTCCTGCAGTTTCGATTTGCGCCTTGAGATCGGCTGCAATTTGCACAAAGGTGGCCGCAATCAATTGTGTACCATCAGGTACCCCGGTTGAAAGAGGTTGTAAATGAGCAACCAGGTCTTTTATTTCGGTAACCGCCTGCGCAGGTATTGATTGTTCCGAGACCATCTGGCGAATCTTAACTTGCAGAATTGTCAGATACACATCCAACTTGACACGAGGTGAGAGGGTAGAGTTGGCAGCCGCGGCTCGATCTACCAGTTCTTGACTAAGCAATTTTCCTGCATTGGACAGTTCATTGGTGGCTAAGTAGAGTCGCGCTAGGATATTGACTGCCTGTATGCCACTTTCATCCAGTGAAGAGATCGATTCGTCTGCAACGCCAGCAGCTAAGAGCTCGATGGCTCGCCCTCTAAGATCGGATAATTCCTCATCTGAAACCGAGTCCTTACGCTTCGCCTCGATGTACTTCAAATAAGTTGTAATACCTGCATCCCGACGTAATCGAGACGCCAGTCCGCTCCCAACGGGTAATAGTTGGATGTACTCTTCAGCTTTTTCCCACAGGCCATTTGTCATAGCGATTTGCACCAATACAGCCATGGCGGCACTCGCCTCATTACTCTCTGGCCAGGTTGTTACCAAATGTTGGGCAAACGGTTCCAAGCGAGATTTGAGAGACTCTTCCGCCTTGGGGTCCGCAAGCTTGAGGAGGTCACCATAGGCTCCAAGCGCTACGTTGGCTGCCTGTAGGCCCTCGGAACCTCCTTGGGACTGTAGAGCCACAAACTCGCTGATTGCCAACGCTTCCCAAGGCTGTTGTTGTTGTAATAACAGGTAGCTCAGTTTTATTCGCACATTGTCGAGGGCAGCGCGACCATCTTCCTCGTGTTGCCCAAAAAGCCGCAAAGCTGCTTTGAAATAGGAAATCGCTGTGTCCCGCTGCTGTGACAATACTGCTTGTTGCTCGGGTACGTCCGCGTCATCCCTAAGGCGGCCGGTTTCATAATCCAGCAGCAATCTTTCCCCTTCGCCTTGGGCTTCAGCAAAACTCGTAATGTCCTTGATCGAAACCGGTTCCTCGCTTGTAGATTGCGATTCTCCGCCCGCCTCTATTAGAAGTTCATTAATTTTTTCTTGCGGCGCCGAATCGTATCGACGAAGCTGTTGCAAATCGGACGCCACATCTCGGACCAAGCGTCCAGCAACTCGATCGTTGGCATCCTTTTCTTTCAGATTCTTGCTCCATGCCAACTTGGCCTCCGCCAGCTTGATCTGCAGGTTAATTGCTTCGAGGGTCTCCCGCTCGGGACCTTTGAGTTCTCGTACCCACCTGTCGGCGCGATCGACGGCTACTTGAAATTTCTTCTGAGCCATCAGGACCTCAATCATGGCTGTCAATGCATCGTTCTGCAACGCCCGCAAGACTGCGACACCTTGCAAATCAATCACTCGCTGAAAGCCGTCGAGAGCGTCGTCCAGCTTATTCAGACTCTGATCGATTTTGCTACGGTAGTACAAGGCATAGTTGCGGATAACAACTAAGGACTGTTCCTTTGCGTACAAGTCTGCAAACATAGCGCGTGCATTTTGCAAATCTGTCTTGTACGTAGAATGACTACTACCACGTGCCCGTCCTCGATCCTCAACGGCTTTAGCTGAGAGCAGCTGTGCCTGCCTAATCTCTAACTGCAATCGTTCACGATGGGCGACCGCAGCCGTATCAGTGGGATCGATGCGGGCGCCGCGCATCGTCTCCAGTTCTGCGGCTAATTTTTGAATGGTCTCTTCGTAGAGATGATGGGCCTCATCGAAATACTTGATCGCGCCGGGAATTTCGATGTCCTGTCCGGTAAACTTAGCTTTAGCTTGTTCAGCACGGCTGAGCAACAATTCACCGAGCTTGAGGCGGATTGCCCCTTGCTGCGGATGCTTCGGGTACTTGGTCAGGAAACCCCGGAGCACACTTTCAGCTTCACTTAACTTGGACTCTCTAACCGGATTCGATTCTGGCATCGAGGCGGCAGTCTGGTATAGCAACAAGCCTCGTTCGATGGCTGCATCCACTGCAAATTCGGGTCCCACCAAGTTGGAACCATCCAATTGATCGAGGTAAACGATGGCCAGGTCGTAGTGCTGTTCATCTCTCAATCGCTGTAGAAAACGCATGTAGGGTTCTTCGGATTGCAGTCGGCTAACAAGACCGTATCCAGAAATGACCAGCCCAAGGCCCCACCAACAAGCGATTCGACGGCAGAAACCCGGGGTCCAAGCATGACCACCGAGGCTCGTCCAGAAAAGGGGCTGTGGAAACACGTTACTGCGATTCATCGTCCACGCTTTTGAGTTTTTTAGATGGTTAATGAATGTGAGAATCGTCGCGGATGTCAACTCTTCACTCAGTCTAAACCTAAGCATATCCATTCGGCTTCACAGATAAGACCAGTGCCCTGGCGGTGAAGCAAAGGGGATCACGTAAACCCATACAATCTAGCAACATATCTCCTATTAAACACGCCTTGACACACGTCAACTAGCCAGAAAATTACCATAATAGTTAATAGGGGTAAAATTCGTGGCTGGCTGTATCGCGCGCTTCATTAAACTTATTTCCTGTTGGGTTACTTTGTTGGACAACCAGTCAATTCTCCTACTTGCGTAGCGATTTTGGAACAGGCCAGCGTCGACAAACTCGGCATAAATTTGGCTGCTTAATATAACCCGTAAAGTTTAAGGCTAAGATGGTCCGGCTCCGTTCACAGCAGTGGTACTCGGCAGATGGTCAAGCCCGAAGCAGAATAGGTGTGTCGCGAGCACAAAGTGGTTCCCGCAGACTCCTTTCGCTATGCTTCCTATTGGCTTTAGTCGTATTGTTGATGCAAAAATCCTCTGATCCGCGTTATGTGGACCGTGCATTTCAAGCTTTAGGGGTCCCCCTAGAGAACAATGAAACAAGTGATTTCCGATCCTTGCCGCCAATCCAGCCACCGGATTCTGAAGTCAGTCAATGGCAGGTGACATGCCAGGATTTGATTCCTCGCTTGCTGGATGACTTCTCTGCGAATCAACTTGGAGCTCTAGCCGCGATATGGTTCACCGCCGCGACCCCCGAGATGCACGATCAGGCCGGAGAAATAATTCTCGCATCAAAAGAAAAGCTCCAAGTGTTGGTAGCCTCTCTGACTTCAGAGGAGCAAGCATGGAAAGAAACAATTGATGAATTCAAACGACAATGGAGTTTGCTCGATTTCGAGAAAGGACATAACCGGCGGCAGGAAGTCGGTTTTGACAGTTATTTCGAACAACAACTTACCCAATATCTAGATCAACGGCTTGTGATTGGACTCGAGGATGCAAGCGTTTGGCATCACCGAGAAGAATTCGCCTTTGCCCGATTTTTGCAGCGCTCGATAGAAATACACGCCTCGCCCGCAGTGGAGGTCCAACCAGCTCCCCTAATTAGCACTCTGCAACTGGAGTCCCAGCATTCCCTTTTCAAAGGAGCTGCGGTCCGTTTTCGCGGCAGAGTACATCAAATAGATTTGGCCAACCGTCATTTCCCGCAATGGAAACTGGACTTGGATTACTGGGTCGTTTGGATGCAAGGAAGCGACCAAGCTTCCCAACCTGTTGCGGCATACATACCTCAACAAATCATGAATTCCATTGAGTTCCACCCGACTGGCCTAATGGATACTGAGATCGAATTGCGGGCCCTGGTGGGTAAACGCCTAGCGTATTCGTCTGCAAGTGGCTTACAGATAGCACCGACGCTATTTGCAAGTCACCTTGAGTTGATACCGCAAACCTCTCCTATGATTGACAATCCCCAGATCATGAGAGACCTGGTTTATGCGATCGTGCTGGGGTTGCTGCTAGGAGGGATCCTATTGCTTCCCATTTTGGGATCTTGGCGCAGAAGAAAGCACCAAGTAGCCCGCCGCCCAAGCACGCATTCCAAAGATGGTTATGGACGTCTGCCTGATAATACATCAAGAGTTTGGTGGATAATCTTCACTTTGGCCAGTCTATGCCCAGGGAACGAGAACTTCGTTTTCGCGCAGTCGGAGGTTCCTCCATGGGTCAAGCCGGCAGAAGGAGATCGCCTAGCTTTCATTTCGCAACGTCTCCAGGCAACCTTCCATCAAACCAATGCCACTGAATTAGCACCTGAAAACCGGTCGACTGGCGTCGTCGATGACGCCGTCCTCAAAACGCTGAACCTAATGCAACGAATGCAATGGCCAGATGTATCGCAGCTCAGGCTTGAACTACCTGAGCACGACTTAATGATCTCAGGATATGAAGCCCAAGGCCAGGTTCTTCGAGCTGATTCAGTACCGCTTACAGAATCGCAAAGTGATTGGTCAGGCGACTCGACCACATTCCTTATCGAGTTTTTGCCCGAAGATACCAATGAGTCAACTCCCGCAAGCCAACTGCCCCCGCTAAACATATTTTGTACTCATGTTCCATCACAGTGGCCACGTGCAACCCAAATTGTGCAGCCAGCTGTGATCCAGGGCCTGTTGATAACTAGCATTCGAACCGGTGCCAAATTAGTCGCAGTTTCCCAACCTCCTCGGTGGGTAGTTCCGTCCCAATTTAACGGCGATGCATTTCGCCCACACATTCAACCGAACTGGCTAGCGTTAAGCCACGCTGGCTGGGATTTGGCAGCCCTTGACACGCTAGCTCGCAACGAAAAATTGACGTTACAAGCTGACGAATCGGTCCCCTTTTACAGTCTGTTGCGGATACTAGCAGACACTAAGCTAGATCTAACCTCCGACCCAAATACGGATCCGTTTGAGGTCATCTCACATGCATCAGATTCAATTTTGCAGACGATCCGATGGCCGGTTCGGCTTGTTCGTGGAACGCGAGTCAATATCGGCGATGAGGCAGACCTGTCACAACTGAATGCTCCCCTCTATTACCAATTCGATGGTTTTGTGATGCTCGGAGCGCGAAATATACAGCTTCAAATTCCTACTGCAAACGGCAATACCGAAACTCTTCGATTTGAAGGAGAGTTTCCTGTCACTATCGTTTCGGCCGCCCCAAGTGAGTTCTTGCCTCATACGGACGAATCAACTGCTAGCTGGGAGGTTGGTGAATTTGCAACAGTGACAGGGGTCTTCTATCGACTCTGGTCCTATCAATCCGATTTGGTTGAGCAGAAGCAATCTCAGGCCAGACAGGTGGCTCCTCTCGTTGTAGCACAGACCATGAGGTTGTCAGCCCCACCGATCCGAACAGTTGCTCTTACCGAATCCGGTTGGTTTGGAGCCGCACTTTGTTTGGCGGTGCTGCTACTTCTGGGCGGAATTCTCTTTTCGGCAATGGTGCTTGATCGGTCTCCCAGACGAGCATCGACAGCGAGCAAGTCGTCGCGAGACACTTTGGCATAGCCGTTCCAGGGCAAACCAGGACAAATCATTTTGGGCACAAGTGGATGGCGGAATGGGTCATTGCTTCGCTTTCCCGGGCCTGAGCCACACCCCAAAGTTCTTTGGCACCCTGCTTGACTGACTTGCATAGAAGCTCATACTCGAGTTGTGTTGCCGTTGTCGTCAGACCTGAACTGATCTGGTCTGCGGGCGGCAAACAGTTCCTTGGATTATTAGCAAGTGGGGCAAGAAATGCGGCGTGCGAAAATTACGATCGTCGGAGCAGGAAATGTGGGCGCAACCTGTGCACATTGGTGTGCGGCAGCCGAACTTGGAGACATCGTGCTGCTGGATATCCCCCAAACAGAAGATATGCCCAAGGGTAAAGCACTGGATTTGATGCAATCATCACCGATTATGGGCTTCGATAGCTGCGTAACCGGGACGACCACCTATGATTGCACTTCGAACAGTGACGTAGTTGTGATTACGGCGGGAATTGCTCGAAAACCAGGCATGAGCCGCGATGACTTGTTGGGTACTAACGCGAAGATCGTCGGTTCGGTAGCAGAACAAATTAAGCAAAGTTCCCCCGACGCAGTTGTTATTGTGGTCAGCAATCCGCTGGACGCGATGGTGCAAAGAGCCTTTCAGGTTACCGGCTTCCCTGCAAACCGCGTATTGGGTCAAGCGGGAGTATTGGACACGGCCCGCTACCGAACTTTTCTGGCCATGGAATTGGGAGTTAGTGTAGAAGATATTTCGGCTCTCCTAATGGGTGGGCATGGTGACACGATGGTCCCGCTGCCAAGTTGTACTAGTGTAGGAGGCATTCCTGTTACGCAGTTGATTTCCCAGCAACGCTTGGAAGAAATCATTGATCGCACGCGTAAAGGAGGAGCAGAGATTGTTGCCTTACTCAAAACCGGCAGTGCCTACTATGCTCCAGCCGCTGCCACAGCCCAGATGGTTGAGGCCATCGTACGCGACAAAAAACGCATGATACCGTGTGCCGCCTACTGTGACAAAGAATACGGTGTGGGCGGATATTACGTAGGAGTTCCAGCAATTCTGGGAACCGGCGGAGTCGAAAAGATTGTCGAGCTTCAACTATCAGAAAAAGAGCAGCTGGCGTTTCAAAATAGTGTAGATGCTGTTAAAGAATTGGTGGCAGCGATGGACAAGATCGTTAGCGGTAACTGATTCCGGATTTAGCTGGGATACCTAAGTTGCCGAACGTAATTGCTTGCATTGTCGCAGCCAGTCGCACTCACCACAAGAATTGGTCCGCTGACGTTGACTTTGCTGCGACAGAAGTTTACAACGCAAGGAAGCATGAGCCGATAGCGCCACGCCTCATCCAGCGATATCGAGCTCGACTCATTGTGCGGTCAGTACTTGGCTTATCGATGAGTCCAACGGACTGCCGTTGTGTGCATGAACGGTAGCTATGATTGAGCATCAAACGCTCAATTGAAGCTACAAATCAATTCACTCACAAGAATGACGACTAATGCATAACCGCCTTATTAACTCCTTGGAGTTGTCTGGTCGAGTCCCCACATTAGAGACTGCTCATCATCAAACTTCCTCGGAACTTTCACACTTTGAAAATCAAGTGTGCTTGTTTGGTCCCGAGCGTTATGAAGCCAAATACGACTATCCCCTAGTTGTTTGGTTGCATTCGAGCAACAGCGACGAACACGAACTCGAATCCGTCATGCCGGTGCTGAGTCTTCAGAACTACGTGGCCTGCGCGCCGCGTGGAACAATCGCCTGTGATCCCGCGGGCAAACGTTTTCGTTGGGGACAATCAGAGGCCGCAATCGCAATTGCAGAAGAAGTCCTATTCGATGCAATTCAATGCGCTTCCAGCCACTTTTCCATTGATCACAAGAGGATCTTTTTGGCTGGTTTTGGAAGCGGAGCAACTACAGCATGGAGAGTAGCCCTGCGTTACCCGAGCCGTTTCGCTGGAATCATTTCCGTTTGTGGCGACTTTCCGTCAACCCAACGTCCACTTAACAACCTGGTGGCCGCCCGTGAATTGCCCATGCTCTGGATGTTTGGTGCCGAGTCTGAGAGCTGCGGTATTACGCAGGTTTGTGAAGCATTGCCCGTATTGCATGCGGCCCGACTAACTGTCGACATTCGTCAGTATCCATGTGGCGACGAATTGTTGACCAACATGCTATCGGACATGAATAGTTGGATCATGGAGCGGGTCACAAATCAACCTGCTACTTATGACGAAACGCCCGAAGCCATGTTTTCGAACAATTAGAGCCCGTTGTCTGAAATTGCATCTTCCGGCTCGCAAAGTTAATTCGCGCAGACGCGTTCGACCGGCTTGAAAGCACTCGTGATTCCAAATCCACGGTAATCAATTTGCAGTAGACCTTAAACGACTATTCTCAATGATCGTCCTTAAGAAAATGCGTCGAATGGCATCGTATCCCCGATCATTAGGATCCTCAATGTTCTCGTAATACCAGTACGTTGGATCATCATGTCGATAGGTGTCTAGCCAAAATTGACTGCAATGGGATCCATGTCCTAGAAAATTGGCGTGCAAGGGAACACAGTACACATCTGCTTCAGAGTCGCAAACTTCGCGTATGATTGCGTTGTAGGCAGTGTGGATCTTCAATCCATCCTGCCAGTACTTAAGCATGATACTAGCTGCGTCTCCGACTCCATCCGTAGGGTCGTAGATATCCGCAAGGTAAATTTCACATCCACCTGGAAATAACGTTTTGATCGCCGAGATAATCTGCAGTAACCGCTGTCGAAAATTGTCAATCCAGGGCTGAGCCTCCTGCCAGGTTGCTCCATACATGGCGCCCTCCTTAGGTGGAGATAGGCCATAGTTATGAATAATGTCGTTCCCTCCAGTCGTGATCATGACCAATCCAAAAGTATCCTTTTGGAATGGTTTCATGCTGCTAATACGATCTAAGTGTTGAATCGACGTAGATCCTGAAATCGCTAGATTCGTCTGCCTAAGATTCGGTAGGACACTACTCAAACATTTGCCTTGCATTTCCGCGAACTCGTCCGCCGGATTTTGGAAGATGCGTTGAAAATAGGAATGCGAAGGGCTGTCGGCACCGAATCCCGAAGTCACACTATCACCCAATCCCAGCAACATGACTTGGCGATCCGACCATACGTCCTGGAAGCCTTCCAGGCCAACTTCAGGGCCAGCAGGGCCTACACCCATAGGTCGCGCAAGAAAGAAGCGAATATAGAATAGGGAGCCTCCTAGAACGCAAATTGCGAGGATTAGCAAACTAATCTGACGACGATTAAGACCTAAGCCCATGGTTGCCTCAACTACTGCAAGAAAAATCCGACGCTGGAATCGACTACTATTTCGTGACCTCAGCCTTAGACTCAGGGATTTTTTACAATGGGCTTGCCAAGAACATTCTCAAATCCGTTCAATCGCAGAAGCCGTTCTGCTTCTCTCAATGCAAAGTCGACATCGACGAATGGCTCGTAGCTTATGTCCTGCCACAATACGCGTCCCAGAGGATCGACAAGGAATGTCCCATGTAGTGGTTGGTGCTCAAAGTCATCATAGCAACGAAATGCCTTGAAGGCCACCAAATCTGAATCTGAGAATAAAGGGACTTCTAACGGCTTGGAGTAGGTTTGAATGCCTCGATCGAGACTTTTGACATCCTCGGAACTAATGGCTAGCAGGTTGATACCCATATTTCGAAAGTCCGTCGCTCGTGGGGAAAATGCATGTAGCTGCTCCACGCAGTGCAGACACCCAAAACCGAGATAGAAGATTATCAGGGAAGGCTTCCCCTTCAGACGCTGGGATTGGAAATCGATTCCAGCTGCATCGCGGGCAACAAATTGAGGTGCCAGATAGGGATGCCAACGGTCGGGGCCCAGTCCTTCCAACTCAGGCCGCTGCCCCACATCGGTTGTAGAGACCGGATCAAATGTCCATGTAGACATGTATCCCAATTCAGTTGCAAGGGGTTGCAGTCGCGATAACAACGGTGCGTTCATATCCGCCTCCGCAGCCAATCCACGTAGCGACTCAAAGTACGGGGACGCAAGCCCTCGATTCAGTCTGTATTCGATCCAGGTTTTCACGGCCAGGTTTGGAACTTCGTTGGGATTGTCTGTGAGTTGGCTATCTAACAACTCCAAACATACATCAATTTGTCCTGCTTCAGCCAACCATTCAGCCTTGAGCAAGGGGTCAAACGAGCTGCATTTATCGACATGTTCAACTGCCTTGGACCACTCCTGATCGGCCGCAGCACGGGCTGCTAACACCAATGCAAGACTCTCCCTGAGCGTCTTGCTATCTCGCTCAAGTTTCCTTAGCGCCTCTTGACGCTCTACTTTGCGTCGCTCAGCATTTGCTCTTGCCTTGAGCCTGTTTGCCATCCCAGGCTTTAGCTCCAGTAATGCGTTGTTTTCATCGTCACTAGTCGAAGAAATACCCAACTGCTGTATTTTGGCATCCACTTCAGCAAGATTGCTTTCGAGCTCATTGAGGCTGGCCTGTCCGAGGCGAGTTTCTCCCGACAAAAAGCTGGCTAGTCCAATGTGCCCTAAGCGCTCAGCTCGCGATGTCATCTCGGTACCAGGCTCTAAATACATCGAGTCGCTAAGTTCGAGTAATTGTGGCCACATGCGATTTACGGTTAGGACTTGCAAGAGTCGTTGCCGTCCATAGATGCTGCTCCCTTTTCTGTTGAGCTCCGTTCCGTCCGGCATATTGAATGTAGGATGCCGGGGAAGTGTAATCATGTTTTGGGCCAAACTAACCGCTTCCGAAATTCTTCCGAGCTTAATGAGATTGCGGATAAGCCACTCGTTGTTGTGGGCAAAGTTATGGATCTGATCGGGCAATACTCGGTCTCGCATCATATGGGCGTGATCGACACGCGCAGATGCCTCTTGCTGCCAAACTGCATCTCGATAACGATGCAACCGTGAATAGATATGGCCCGGCATATGCCACATGTGTGCTATGCCAGGCAAACTCTGCCCACAGACAGCAGCACTTGCCAAGGCTCGCTCCGGCCTATGCTGATCCCACAGATGTATCCTGTAATGGTGAGCCGGATGCAGTGGCTGGCTGTCAAATATGTTTTGCAATAGTGCATCTACAGCGACATGCGAAACAATTGGTAGCTCCACCTTGGAACCTTCCCAAATTGCAACCGCTAGAAATGCTTTGGCTTCGATATCTTCCGGAAATTGTTCGACGATATCCTCGAGGCGGTGAATATAAGCTTGCATTCGCTCTTTTGGCTCGCGTGGTGAGTCATCGCCGTTGAATTGTTGACACAATGCATTGCCGGCCTCGATATAAAGCAATTCTCGAGCGCTGCAGCCTGCCAGTCGCTCGTTGGCTTGAACCATAAACTTGGTTGCACGTTGGAGGTTACCGCTGTTTGCCATGGCCATTCCCCAGTAGAACATGGCGCAATTAGCGTCGAGCAAGGCTGCCTGGCGAAAAGATCGTTCCGCTTCGTAATACCAGAACCCGTGCAATTGGGCCACACCTTGGTTAAAGAACTTCTGCGCCAAAGGATGTCCAGTAGAAACTTCAAAATCAACACTTCCCATTCCAGGCATTAGATATGCAGCCTGGCGTGGCCCCTCATTAAAGACTTCACCATGAAACGAATGACCAGCCAGTGGGTCCGTGGTTGTTAGATCGAGACTGCTCTGCGCAGACAAATCCGAGCTCGCCCCAACGAACACGATCCAGCCAATCAGCCACCAACTCTCAGGGCGCATCATCGATGCTCGCCTCGTCACCACTACCATGACAGTGCCTCCCGTCGATTGAGTATTGTTCGATGATTTCGAAGCTGTATCCATGTACAAGTAATATCGTTTACTAGATGTGGCCCAAATTCAAGCATGCTGCCTTCTGAGTCAGAGCCTGTAAGTTTCAAGGTATCGGCGTTGTGTCCACCAGAATCTCACCTTCCGATGCTAAGCAAGGCACGGAAGCCTGGGAGACGGCAAGCCAAAGATTAGAAATTGCAATTCCCAATAGATTAGACTGCAAGGACGGTTTTGTAGAAAAAGGTTGAGCAACCAGTTTCAAATGGCATGGGTGAGCGCACGCGGGAAGTTTGAAAAGCCCCTCCCGAAATGAGGTCGTGCAGTTTTTAAGTCACTGATTTTGTGGGGGGTTTTGGTACGTCTTATAAAAGTGGATTTGTTACGACGCAACAGTACAAATTGCTTGCAATTCACCGTCTAGCAGAATCTCAATACACATCCTGTCCGTCCCTGCAATATTCTTTTGCAGAACCCGAGGCTTGCCATCAGGCTGCTCTTAACACTCTGTAAATAAGTCACCTGCCGATCGAAAATCGAATTCTTCGAGATCAACCAGCCGCCGCCCAACGTCTCGTTCGGCTCACGGGACGTACTGCAATTGACTGTTCACCCTGTTCGTCGATGCCAAAATCTCATCGCATCCATCCTAACACTATGCGACCGCAAAGGTTCTCAAGTACGTTCCGCGAGCCGAGCGAGACGTGTTCAAACTGGTCTCCGCCTCGCCTGATAATCCTTTGAACAATTCGCACCTGACGTGACGAGTTTCAGAAGAGAAAATTTAATCGTGAGTCGAATGTTACATGATGCCTAAGGGTTAGGGCATGGGCCAATCCCGGTAAACACGACGCACGAATCACTACTTATTGAGGGCCACCTCAGTAGTTGCATTTTGCTCAAACTTAAAACAGGGGCCCGAACTATCAAGCCCCCAGATTCTTGCTGACATTCGTTTGATAAGCGACAAAAGCCGGGACGACGCCCGCAATGGTGGCCAAGATGACTAACCCAGGAATTAACCACAATTCGTAGTACGTAATCGTGTTTACGAACGTAACACGTACGCCGCTACGGTACTCAATCATCGAACTTGCCACAGCACCCAACGAATGTCCCGCCAACCACCCGAGGAGTCCTCCCAGGCATGCAATAAGCAGTGATTCCAACAAGACGACAAAAAGAACCACATCACGTCTGGCACCTAGGGCACGCATAACGGCGATGTCTCGACGACGTTCATTCATCGAATTGTAAATGCTGACCAAGATACTGATGGCACTCACAAAACACACCACTGTTGTGACTGCGAGCAGCGCGTAGCGCACAGGATCAACAAAGTTGGAAAAGAGGTTACCGATCTCAAAAATCGGCGAAGCGGCTTCGGCGACCTCGCTCTTTTTCACTGTCGTTTGCATATTCATAGCAAACATTGGGTTGCCTGTGCGAACTAGGATCGCCGTAATATCTCGCTTTTCTAGCGCCAAACGCGGTGGAAGTTGTGCGCCACCTTCCCCAACATCTTCCTTATCAGCATCCGGATGCATAGGATTTTCGAATGCTCGCGCGTGCCCTTCCATGAGGTAGAAGCCTTCGATATTAATAAAGGCAGCTCGATCATTAGGAGTGCCAGTCGGTTCAAGAATGCCGACGATCTTAAAAGCTTGTCCATGTCCGTCACCTTCTGGGTCGCCGTGCGTGGTCTTCAAAGTATCCCCCACTTGGCATTTGCGTTCGGCCGCACATTGCGCCCCAAGTACGGCTTCGAAGTAGCCATTTTCTGCATCGTAGTCTTTGAAATTTCTACCGGAAGCAAATCGATACTTGAGATCATTCATTTCACCGTATTGCAGTTTCTCAAAGAAGTCCGGCGTCGTGCCCACTACTCGAAATCGACCAAAGTAATCTCCCAAACAGACTGGAATGGCAAAACCACCCGACATGTAAGGACTGTATAGTCCTTTGCGATCTGGCTCTTCAATTTTCCCACCAACGCGGTGAATCTCTTCGGCTCGTCCGTCGCCGGGCAAAAACTCCAAAAACAGTTCATACGGAATCGTGCCAACCGGCTGACTGAGGTAGTAAACTGCATTCAATGTCAACTGCAGAGAACCACCACGTGCGCCCACGATTAAGTTGTAGCCCACATTGCTATTGCGCGAAAAGGACTCAGTGATGACCCAGCTAATTCCTAATACCAATACAACCATGCATACACCGAGAGCCATGCTGAGCATGGTTAGGATGGTCGCCAAGCCACGTTGCTGCATATTCCGCCATGCAATGTGAAATAGATTCACTTTGTCAAACTCCCATGAGATGTTTTCCGACTGCCTATTCTCTTGAACATGCTAGTGAGCGTCGGCTGCGGTGGATTGGCAAACACGATTCAGCTGTTCCAGTTGCTGCACGCGATTGAATTGTCCGGCTACGTGCATAGAATGCGTGACCAGCAACAACGCGATACCTTCTTCGCGACAATTTTCACGGATCAAGTCGATGATCTTTTGCTGATTGCTGGGATCAATATTGGCGGTAGGCTCATCTGCTAGAAGCAAGCGAGGTTTATTTGCTAAAGCCCGCGCAACGGCAACTCGTTGTTGTTGCCCAACAGACAGGGCTCCGGGACGATGGTGCATCCTGTCTCCTAAACCGACTCGCTCAAGAAGGTTTATGGCTCGGGCTACATTGTGCTTGCCAGTACCGAACGTCATACCCAATCGCACATTCTCTAATGCCGTAAAGCCAGGCAACAAGTTAAACGTCTGAAAGACATAACCAATCTTGGCCGCACGAACACGATCGCGCCCAGCTTCACTGAGCTTGGTAATATGAATACCGTCGAGTTCAATTGTCCCTTTATCGGGTGTTAAGATTCCAGCGATACAATGCAACAGCGTTGTTTTGCCACCTCCGCTTTCACCTATCAATACAACCTGTTCACCTGAATTGATGTGTAAGTGCGGTATATCGAGAACTGGCAAACGCGTTTGATCGGGAAGCAGAAAAGACCTGTACAGGTTTTGAATTGCTAACATGCGAAAAACTCCTAGCTCTTGAGCGATACCCGTTAACTCTTTCGGCGAAGAGCTCGTTCCATGTCGCGCCGCGCATCGGCTTTTTTCATTTTCTCTCGCTTATCATGCAACTTCATTCCTTTGCACAGGGCCAATTCGCATTTAGCGATTCCCCTAGCGTTGAAGTACATTCGTAGCGGAACTAAAGTAAGCCCTTTTTCCTTGGCTTTGCCGATAAATCTGGCCATTTCCCGTTTATGAACCAGTAGTTCACGAGGCCGTTTGGGTTCATGATTCCACACCGTTGCTTGGGGGTATTCGGCAATGTCGCATCCCACTAACCACAGTGTTTCCCCCTTAATACGTCCATAGGCCTCGTCGAGTTGACATTTTCCGTTGCGCAAACTCTTGACTTCGCTTCCCAAGAGTTTTAAACCACACTCAAGGGAATCCAAGATCTCGTATTTGTGCCTTGCCTTGCGGTTATCGGCGATCAGTTTTCCGCCGCTAGTACCCGGGCCCTTCTGGCCCTTGCCGGCCCCCGCACGCTTTTCGCTCGATCTTACTGCCGATTTGGTTTTGGGTTGGGTTGGCTTCGGTCTTGTTGGTTTGGCCTTGGTCTTATTCAATGGATTCCTCAATTAAACTCGATTCCCGTTAACAAACGACTGGTTTGAGGCACGGAAACCTCCCCCGCAGGTGTGATGAACAGCCGAAATCCCTAATTCGCCACGATTTTACCACTCCGAAAGATAATTTTGGCGTGTATCGAAGCAATGAGCTATCGATATGGCATAGTGTACCGTCCGTTCCTTAATGCCAAACAGCCTCCGAAGGTGTTTTAGTGCTCTTCGCGGCACGGGCCTGAGTGGTCGTTTCAGAGGTCCTCGAGGAATTCGTGGCCGGTTTTCCATGCCATGATGGCAGCTGACGATTTGGATTGGCATTTCACCCTTCTCACTCCAAGCCTGCGGGTTTGGCAAAAGGTGGTGAGAGTTTACAATTTGGACTGTTTGACGAAAGGCACTGACTTAGCGTCACAAATAAGTTAATCGCTTGCTTGATGCAGGAATCCCCACTTAATGTCCATGGATTTGCCGATCATTTCGACTGAAATCGCGGACCCTCCGTCCTGTTCGAGTCCAGTTGCCGAACCAAAATTCCTACCGTCGCGTCGACTACCTGCTTGGCTTCGCCGAGAA
>JAGQOY010000121.1 GCA_020427005.1 Planctomycetales bacterium | reverse complement strand
GTGCGTCCAAATAGAGTTGCCGCGCTTTTCTAGTACGACGGTAGCAAAGCTGCCGTTTTTCGATTTATCCACGTCGGGACTTACCTGAAAAGTAAGTAATGAGAGCAGCAATAAGGCAAAAGCAGCCTATTCCGCTCGATATCGATCCTAGAATCCATTGCTCGCCAGCATAGACCGACCATCGAAAATATTCGGGTGCTTCCTTGGAGGTTATGCCGTGGGATTGAAATTCCATCCAGACTTTGGCTACATCCTGTGGCGGGAAATTGGTAAACACCTCTCGCTCAGCAGCCAACTGATCTTCGACGGTAAAATCGGTTCGGCTTACGTACCAGCGAAAATAGAAAAGGGCTGATAAAGAAATACAAAAAATAGCAATGCCTGTGAAAGTGGCCATGGTAATGCCTCGGCCCCCGGCCCACTTCGCGGCAGAAGTTTTGCTTGGTACTTCTTCTAGGCTTTCAGCGAACGGCAAGTGCTGCATCCCCCTGAGAGTGGGAACCAGGACGGATTGCCCGCACTCGCAGTGCAATTCAGCTCCTGCTTGGCTCGTGGTGACTTTGATATTTCTCCCGCAACTGCAGGTCACGAGTCTTTCCATGGCGAAATTCTTCAAGGGGGGTGGTTTTTTTCCTTAGAAGGGTTGGGCCTTCTAAGGCGGTCAAATCGGGCGTTTGGGGACTGAAGCTCCTGGAGGAGGTTGGCAGGCTCGTTTTGAGACAAAGCTAGCGCTGCAGTTCATTTAGGCTAATTCTAACCAAAGTCAGTTGAAATTTGGCCAGAGCTGCCAAATCGTCGGATTTTGCTGGAGGGCTATAGCTCGGGTTGTCCAATCGATTTGGCCGCTCCAAAAGTAACGTTATGATCCTTTTGCGTCTGGACCGAGCTAGCTCTGCAGTTAAAATAGTGGTGTTAACAGGCAAACACAATAACCTGTTACACGACCCACCACTACGTATGGAGATAGTGGTTCGGTTCGGCAGTCACCAAGGTGGATGTATGGTAATGTATCCTTCTTGGTCTAATGTTACGCGGGGACAACATATTAGGCACCGAGGCAAGAGACCGGTCTATAAGATACGACGGCGAGGTGATTTCTCACTGTTGGTGGCCAATGATTCTTCGCAGGCATTCATGACTGTCTAGGTAAATGGAATTGTCTAGGTTGCTGCAGCGTCGCAGATGCTGTTGGCAATCAACCTCTGGGGTTGTTTTACCGTTACTTGAGTTGTTTCCAGTGTTTACTTGGTAGGTGCTGGTGGCCTCAGGTGCTGGTGATCATGACCGGTCTTTCCACACATTTGTTCCAATTGGTCGATGGCTGATAGTTTGTCGTTTTCCGGTTTGGAAACGATTAAGGGGCGTATCGACTACTAAGTTCACAGCACTGTGTAGTCATTCGCGCTGTTGTGTATGGCCGTGGCCACATGGAGCAAGTATCCGGTTATGTTTGCCTAATCACAACCTTTTACTATTTTTGACTTTGCTGCCGAAGAGTCGCCACTTGGTGGTAGACTTGGGAGTGCATCTCGCGCGCTTTAGCGATTCGTGAGAGGCTGCTCACCGAAGAGCATTTGATAGGTGGCATAAGTCACTTTGGCAACATTAGGAGTACCGCCTTGTTCGACGCACTGCTGGACGAATTTGATGACGAAGCCCCACGTGTAGACGAAGATCTGGACGGTTATCAGAAGCTTAGCCTGGAAGATGACGATACGGCTGAGCCTGAAGCTATACCAGATGATGATGGTCTTGCGGTTGAGGGTGAAGTTCAGCTGGAGAGCGATGAGGAGCTTTTGGCCGCTGCAGAAGAAGAGGCCGAGACGTGGTCTGACGATCCGGTTCGCATGTATTTAACGCAAATGGGCGAGATTCCTCTGTTGACCAGAGATGAAGAAATCCGCCTTGCGAAAGCTATTGAAGTTACGCGACGACGGTTTAGGACCAAGCTTCTTGAGTGTGATTATGTAATGCAGTATGCCTACAAGATTCTTAAACGAGTCCATACGGGCGAGCTGCCGTTTGACCGGACCGTGCAGGTTTCGGTGACCGATCGATTGGAAAAAGATCAAATTCTGGGGCGTTTGCCTCACAACTTGAAAACGTTGGACGTTCTGCTCAAGCGTAATGCTCGTGACTATCGAGTGGCACTCAGTCGTTCGCAACCACTTGACCGACGTACAGAAGCTTGGGCTGCGCTGGCCAAACGGAGGCGCAAGGCGGTGAGGCTGGTTGAAGAGCTTGGGTTGCGAACTCAACGCTTAGAGCCACGCATTCTAGATTTGATGAAGTTCAGTCGACGTATTGACGAATTGCGAGCCGAGATCGATCGTCTGGATGGCGACCGAGCATCTGCGGCGCAGCGAGCCGAATTGCTTCGTGAGTACCGGGAGTTGTTGATTGCCACGCAAGAGACACCTGCCAGCATTCGCAATCGAGTCGCGATGGTACGTCAAGTTTTCTTGGAATATCAAAAGGCCAAAAAGCAGCTTTCGGAAGGGAACCTGCGTCTGGTTGTTTCGATTGCTAAGAAATACCGTAATCGTGGCTTGAGTTTCTTGGATCTTATTCAAGAAGGCAATGCAGGTTTGATGAGAGCTGTGGACAAATTTGAGTACCGTCGCGGTTTCAAGTTCTGTACCTATGCTACTTGGTGGATTCGGCAAGCCATTACACGGGCTGTGGCTGATCAAAGCCGTACGATTCGCATCCCTGTGCACATGGTAGAAACCATGTCACGCGTACGAAATGTATCACGGCAACTGCTGCAAGAACTTGGGCGCGAACCGACCTTGGAAGAAACTGCTCGCCGTGCGGAAACGACGATCGAAGAAGCTAGGCGGGTATTGGCAATGAGCCGCTATCCAATTAGCCTGGATCGGCCAGTTGGAAATAGCGAAGACAGCCAGTTCGGCGACCTCCTTCCCGATGGCACGGCGGAAAGCCCTGCTGTGGGGGCTGGTCAAGAAATGCTGCGCGATCGCATCAACCATGTGCTGAAGACCTTAAGCTATCGCGAAAGAGAAATCATCAAACTGCGATATGGATTAGGGGACGGTTATAGTTACACTTTGGAAGAGGTTGGACATATTTTCAAAGTGACTCGTGAACGCATCCGGCAAATCGAAGCTAAAGCTGTTCGTAAACTACAGCAGCCCAGTCGTAGTCAAGACCTCGTTGGCTTCTTGGATTAACAGCGAGAATAACTACAGAATTTACTTACACCTCAAGTCAATTCCCAAGTTGACTTGAGGTTTTTTTATTTCTAAGACTCAGGTGTGCCAGGCCAGACAAGATGTCGAATTATCAAGCCGAATTGCAGCGCGGTTGGCAGATACATCAACAACGTCGTTTTGTTGAAGCTGAACGCATCTATCGCCAAGTATTGCAGAAGATTCCAGCGAGCTCCCATGCCTGGTGTTATCTGGGAATAGCACTACACGACCAACGACGCTACGCCGAGGCCGAAAGCGCCTATCGGCATGCCCTAGAGCTCGAACCTCAATTCCCAATTGCTCTCAATAATTTGGGTAATACCTTACGTTACTTGGCGCAGTTTGAGGAAGCCGATGCGAGTTTTCAACGGGCCATTGAATTGAAACCCGACTACTTCAACGCATACAAGAACCGCGGGACTATGCAGGTTTGGCACGGTAACCTGGATTTGGGAGCCAAGTACTATCAGCAAGCTCTACACTTGAATCCTAATGACGCGGAATTACACCGCAATCTAGGTGTGATGAAGCTGCTCAACGGAGACTTCGAGGCGGGCTGGAGTGAGTATCGATGGAGATGGCGTGTTGGGGATCTGCAGCGGCCGCTCACTAGAACACCCGTGTGGGATGGCAGCCCGGTGATGGGTAAATCCATTCTCTTGACCGCCGAACAAGGTATTGGTGATACGCTCAACTTCGTGCGGTTTGCGGAAATACTACGTGACGCAGGCGCCAAAACGGTTGTCTACGCGCAAACTCCATTGCTTGCACTGCTTCAATCTGCTCCCAAATTGGGAGCCATATTTCCAAATACACTTCCGCTCCGACAGCAATTCGATTTTCAATGCTCACTGCTTGATGTGGCGGATATCCTCAATGTGAACGGCCAGAACATTCCTGGTCACGTTCCTTACCTGTTTGCAGCTCAGCACCTAGTCAATTATTGGCAGCAGAGGCTGGGAGATAAGCAATCCGCAGTTCGCCGCATCGGCATAGCCTGGCAAGGAAATCCAGACCATCAGGCAGACATGCACCGCAGTATACCGCTGCGCCATTACGAACGCCTCTCGGGGGTTGCCGGCCTAGAACTCTACAGTTTGCAAATGGGATTTGGGAGCGAGCAACTATCGAGTTGGCAAGGGAAAATCCCAATCAAAACATTGGGTGATTTGGATCGTACGAGCGGAGCATTCATGGATACAGCTGCAATTCTCCAACACTTGGACCTGGTAATCACCTGTGACACAGCCATCGTCCATTTGGCGGGGGCTCTAGGTGTGCCAGCTTGGTTGGCGCTGGGTTTTGTGCCAGATTGGCGCTGGATGCTAACGCGTCAGGATTCGCCATGGTATCCTAGCCTGCGACTCTTTCGCCAACCCAAACACGGTGATTGGGAATCCGTGTTTGACGACATGGCTAACGAACTTCGCAATACTCCAACTCGACAAGAACAGGCATGACTATGGAACATGATCAAAGGCAAAGTGTTGGACTTTTCAGTTGTCTCGTTGTGCTAGTCGCTGGGGTGAGTAACTACTCTCATGCACAATCGGTTGAATCGGTTACCTTGCCAAATGCCCCGCTCGAATTGGTTTCCAGTGACTTTAAGTTCACGGAAGGTCCTACCAGCGATCCGCATGGTAACGTGTATTTCACGGATCAGCCCAACGACAGAATCGTGCGTTGGGATGCGGAAACCGGGAAGCTACAGGACTGGCTGAAACCAGCTGGTCGCAGCAATGGCTTGTTCTTTAAGGCCGACGGAGAAATTCTGGCGTGCGCTGACGAGTTTAACCAGCTTTGGAGTATCGCACCCGATAAGACTCATCAAGTCTTGTTGGAAAACTATGATGGTCTGCTAATGAATGGTCCAAATGACGTCTGGTATGATGAGAAACGCTTTGCATACTTTACCGATCCATATTATCGGAGGCCCTACTGGACTCGGGAGAATCAATCGTCGATGTTACCGCAGCGCGTGTACCGGATTGATTTGAGCACATCGCAGGTTGTAGTCGCCGCTGATGAGTTTCGACAACCCAATGGAATCATTGGAGACGCCGATAAACATTTGCTTTACGTAGCCGATATTGGTGATCAAAAGACTTATCGTTTTCGAATTGATGAACAAGGCAACTTAGTGGATCGTGAGTTGTTTTGTGACCAAGGGTCGGACGGAATGACTATCGATCAGGAAGGCAATGTCTACTTGACAGGTCGGGAAGGTGTGACGGTCTTTGATGTTCGTGGTGACAAGCGGCAGTTAATCAAGGTACCCAAGAATTGGACTGCCAATGTGTGTTTTGGCGGGCAAGATGGCAAAACATTATTCGTAACTGCAAGCGACAGCATCTTCAAGATTCGCATGCGTGTAGCTGGGCAAGTGTTGGTTACTCAGCCGTAACAGGATCGATTGGATATTCACTTGAGATCGACTTGAGCACAGTACATATTCAGGACAAGTTTCGTTGATCGACTCAGAGGTTGAAGCATGAATCCGACCAAGGTCAAACGATCCCAAGTTACCAAATTCACTGATCTGCCAAACGTGGGAACGCGGACCGCAGACGACTTGCAGTTGCTTGGCTACCGCGAGCCCGCAGATCTGCAAGGGCAAGATCCATACGAAATGTATTCGCGATTGTGCGTGTTGACGAATACAAAGATGGATCCGTGTGTTATCGACGTGTTCATTTCGATCACTCGCTTTGCGGATGGCCACGTCCCCAAACCATGGTGGCATTTCACAGCGCAGCGGAAGAGTGAAATGTTAAAACGCAAGTGCGGTCAGTGAATATGTTGCGGATTCTAAGTGAATGTTTCGGCAATAACTGAAGTACGAAGCACGTAAGTTCTATTCAACTAGGCTCCAGTTTTTTTCTGTGACAGAGGAATCACGAAACCAAATGAATCGCCATTTCTACTGGCAATCAGAAGGTCAGGCACGCTTTCTTACGATTGGTGACCAGGGCATGGATGTGCTTTTACTTCAGGCGGTATTGGGTGAACTGAGGAAGCAAGAGCAACATCAAGCCATGACGATGCCGGAGCTCCTCGAGAATATCTCCCGTGCTGAGCAACATGGTTTTATTGAAGTAAGTCAGGCGGAGTTCTCGAAATTGCGAACTGATATTGAAGGTCAGCTACTCAATGGAATAGAGGATGAGATTCCTTTGGTTGCTCAAGTTGTTGATTGGAGTGATCTGGCAGCTACTCTCCAACATTACTTTCTAAACTCACCTGACGAATACTTGGCGGAAAGGCTTCGCAAGTTCTGCCAATTCGATGAACACCATCATTCCTGCCAGGATATCACGCTGAAATTCAATTCACTCGGATCAACTACGCAACATGCCAACCGTAACCTTATATTTAATGGTGGATTGTGCATTGATGGAAATTTGGATGCAGGAGATATGACGACTGAACTACCTTTGTTCGTGCTAGTAAAAGGCGACTTGAAGGCTCACAATATTCTACTTAGCGGCTGGGCAGAAGTTGTTGTAACAGGAAATGTCAACGTAAATGGGACTATCTTTGGATATGACGGTGAGGCTGGCGGGCGACTGAATGTATTGGGAGATCTTACAGCTATTCACATCCTAAACGGCCAATTCCCCATACGGGTTGGCGGGAACTTGGTCGCGAGTTGTTGGACGCTAGGGCAAGATGAAAACGCCATACCGGGATCGAACCAAATTCCCACGGAGTTTCCAGCCGTTCATGGGCGCGATATATCAACGCTTACACCACTTGTTGATGATGTTTATGTTGAGGATAGCAACTGGGCCACAGGTGAAGAACGGATCAGTTATGTATTCGACGCTAGCCTAGCCATGGAAGTGATGCGCCGAAGGAATTCGCTTTTTCGTGAGTAATTGTTGCAGGGGCGTTGAAGCCATGATTTCTTCTCGGAAACCCAAAGCGACAGCTAGCGAATTCGGCAATCAGCACTGTTTCGGCTGCTAGACAGATGGTATGTCTTTGCGGACGTAGATGTGCAGTCCAATTGAAAAGAAGATGAGGGTAAGTACTAGCAAGCAAAGGATTGCTTCATGGGGCCATTGTCCGTCGCGCACAACTTCCACCGGACGAAAATAGTGTAAAAGACTCAGGAATCGTATATTTCCGATCACGCTAAGGAACGGTTCCAGGAAATTGATTATCGTCGAAGTCAATATGATGCTAACAGTAACGCCAACTGCCAGTGAACGGCGGTTGAATATACATCCAAACATGCATGCCAGGCTTCCCACGCAAATGTTCAAGAACAAGCTGTTGACAGTCGGTGCTACAAACTGGCCAAGTAAGATTGGTTCTTGAGACTCGAAAAGAAGTGTTCCCAATCCAATTCCGATCAAAGGGCTGGCGGCCAGAACCACCGAAGCCCATAACCAAGCTGCAGACGCTGAACAATAGACGGTACTCCTTCGGACCGGTAACGACAATAGAAAATCTGCTGTACCCCGTTCCAATTCTCCGGCGGTAATCCGCGTTGCTGTGGCTACAATTACTGTCCAAGCGAGAGTCAGAACTACGGCGTGAGTAAAACACACGGCTATTAATACATTGATCGACAAATTGCCGGTCACGTCAATGCCCAAACTGACTTCAAGTATCTTGCGAACAAATGAGATTTGGGAAACAAACTCCATGATCTCGATGCCCATCTCGAGCATGGCCCAAATGAAAAGAGTGACGAATACAACGGTACCCACAGCAGCTAAGCAAATGGAAGCCAAGCTCTCATGGATGCTCTTTTTGGCTATAGAGAGGTTTAACATCGGAAGCAATTGTTAGAGCTATCGTGAATCATAATAGGCTAGGAATAGATCGCTTAGATTTGGCCGCACAATGTATACTTCGCTCAATTCTAATGTTGCCAACCAACTCAGAAGTGGTCTTGATTCTCCATCCCATGTACAGACCCAGGAATTTGCCTGTTTGTCAATTATGCTCAGCCCCGCAGGCACTTTGATCAAGTCCACGTCTACATCGGGTTGAAATACGAGAGTGAGATGACGAAGGGCCTTGCTTTTCAGAGCAGCTATGCTTTGCTGTTCAACGGTCTTGCCATTACGGAGCACGATAACCTCTTCGCAGAGCTCTTCGACTTCGTGAAGTGAATGGCTGGAGAACAAAACTGTTCCGCCCTGGGCAACATATTGTCTGAGTTCGTCCACTACTTGTGTGCGGACCAAAGGGTCGAGAGCACTTGTCGGCTCGTCCAGAATCAGCAAATTTGGGCGATGCATTAGAGCTTGAATTAGGCCTAGCTTTTGACGCATACCGGTGGAGTACTTGCGAACCGGAAGTTTGAGATCTAGATCAAAGCGCGAGGCTAGACGTGAGTATTCATCGGTACATCGCTTGCCTCGCACATGCGACAGGAATTCGAGAGTAGCGTGACCCGTTAAGTGGCCGTATAAATGCACATCGCCGGGAAGATAACCGACCTGGGATCGCAGTAAGTGTCCCTGTGTGTCACACCGCATGCCCAGCACCAAAGACTGGCCTGAAGTTGGGAATAGCAATCCCATCAACAAGCGAATGGTTGTCGTCTTGCCACTGCCATTTGGTCCCAGGAGGCCCACCATTGTGCCGCTGGTGACGGTCAAATTCATTGCGTTAACGACAGTTTTTGAACCGTATTTTTTCGTGAGATTGTGGACTGAAATGATGGTGTCCATCGAGGGAGTTTTTATTTATCGGGTTGAGGATAGGTTACATGCCACTGTTAAGGAGCTATCGACGGCGGGTACTCATGCGACTCGCACCACCACACGTCCAGAGATCTTTCCTGCAAGTATATCAGCAACCCTGTCGAGCAATTGTTCAAGGGCAACCTCGGTCACCATGTCGGCAGGCAATGAAGTAAGTAACGTAGATGAAATCGTCTGCCAAATTTCTAACCGATGGGCATAGGGGCAATCTGCAGATGCGACCCCGGCCAGTTGCACGCCCCGCAAAATGAACGGAAACACGGTCATGTTCAAGTCGGACCCGGCCGTCAATCCGCAGGCCGCCACACATCCACCATACTTTGTACTGCGGAGGATTGTATTCAGGATCTGACCACCTACGGTATCTACTGCGCCAGCCCAACGTGCACTTAGCATCGGACGTCGGGACGATTCTACAAGTTCCTGACGATCAATCACTCGCGTGGCACCACAGGCTAGCAAAAGGTCGTTAGCCTCTTTTTTTCCAGTTGCGGCCGTTACTTGAAATCCCAAATGGGACAACATGCTTACGGCCCAGCAGCCAACTCCACCTGATGCTCCCGATACTACAATCGGACCATGCTCAGACGACAAACCTGCTCGTTGAAGGGCTAGAACGCATTGTGCTGCAGTAAAGCCAGCTGTTCCTAGAACCATGCTTTGACGAAGCGTGAGAGGAGCTGGGAGAGGAACGATCCAGTCAATTGGTACACGAATATATTCTGACCATCCACCCCAGTGGCTTTGCCCTAATTCATATCCGGTAACAATTACCTCTTGGCCAACCGTAAATCGACTGGAGTTGCATTCCAATATTACGCCTGCGGCATCAATGCCAGGTGTATGAGGCAAGGACTTAATAACACCTCGATGAGCCTGAGTCGCCAAGCCATCCTTGTAATTTAATGAGGAGTAATGGACGCGAATTAGTACTTCCCCAGAAGTAAGTTCTGACAAGGGGAGACTAACCAGTTGTGTATTTGGTCCAGTAGGAGTCTCAATCGTTTGCAGGCAACGATAACGATTAGGCAAGTTCACAAAATACCTACTTTTCACTCAACGGAGACGTAAATAGTCTTGCCTCGTAATTCGACCTTAAATTGACTGGCCTGAGCATAGGATTCAAGTAATTCGTTTACAGGTGCCTCTTGCACTTCGAATGATACAAGTGATTTTTTCTGACCTGCGGTACAATTTGGTGCCCATTCCACTAAGTAACCTAAGTTATCTCCAATCGATTCGATGACAGTCTCGGCAGGTATATTCAGAATCTTCAGTGTCCATACGGGTTGTTCCTTTCCTCTACTGGCACGTGAACGTGAATCCCTCGAATTGCCGGTAGTCTGTGTATCTCGTGCCATGGGTGTAACGGCGTGGCGATGAAAAGCACCTGGACCAAAGAGCACGTAGGCATTTCCTGAAGGATTGAATTTAGCCGATTGAAATGTGTCCGCCAAATTTGGAAGTAGCTCGTGTCGAACCGCAGCTTTAGGATACTCGGTCGTCCATTCAGTTGTTGCTGTTGCAGGTCCCAAATGCAGTACCTGGGACTCGAGCGTTATTTGCATCCCGAAGCCGCCAGCCAATACACTCAATTGCGTGGCCAGGCTTGAAGGATTAGGCCACCGACCAGCGTGTAGCAAATCGTGCGGCAACCGGCCATCAATCTCTAGATTCTGCGATTTTGCAAGCTGCTGAAGAAGGTCGTTAGGTGTCGACAATTCAGGCCACTGAAAGCGAGTTGGTTGAGCCAATTCTGGGCGCGAACCTGCTAGCTGTAAGAAGAGCTGATTGGCCTGGTACTCCAGTTGCGCAGCAGAGTTGATGGGACAAAAGACCACTGTGTTTCCAATGACAGCCAATTCGGCTCCTGATTTTCTTGCGACAAGTTGGAGACAATCCTCGAGAGTGGAGACTTCTCCGGGGCGAATTCGCAAGTCAAGCGTCTGGTTCGGATCAACTCGCCGGTCTAACCACAAGTTGAGCTTGCGGGTCAGCGCCAGTTGCGATATTCCGCTTCGTAATTCCTGCTGATTCCAGAATAAAGGTGTGGGGGCTGAGGCTAATTCTTGTAAGGCATGTTGTGAGCTCGGCAGTAGCAATAAGGATGTGGGTAAATTGTCACCCAAGGCAATCGATGCGAAAGGTAGTGTGGCAATCCACAATCCAATGTTGAGAAATGGCAGTGGGAGGAGCCCTGCCCTGCTCTGCGCTGAACGATTGTCGACGAGTCGCAGGAAGAGTATTAAAAAAAATCTTGAAGTGTTGGTGAACAATTGAAGCCCCATCGGATTCGTGTATCGGGGGGGTTAGGGTGTTTAGACCGTTGTGATTGTAGTGAATAGGTAAATTGTAGAGGACGGTGGTGCGAAAAGAACCTTCAAAGTGGGGCGATTGAGGTCCAGCTTAGGACAAGCTCTGATTCTGAATAATTGCTCCAAACCATCAGCTGATTATACTGAACAAACAGGTCGTAGATGAAATAGTTGATTCTAATTTGACGAAACTTATTGGGGCTTAGCTCGTGGCGGAAAAAGCAGCAAGGTTTTCAATTCTGCTACGCTCTTATCATCGTTATTTGAATGATGTTGATACGGCGCGATTCATTGCAAGTATTGCTTCTCACTATTCGGTGGGGACTTTACATCGACTAGTTTTGTGTGGAGACACCTATTCGCGTCGTGCCGCTGCGCTGGCTTTAGGGCTGATTTCAGATACCAGATCCAATCCTGTACTCGGACCACTCTTACGTTGCCAAGATCGCAAGTTGCGCCTGGTAGTGGATGATGCGCTACGGGCAATTTGGTCCCGCGAGGGAAGCGACGGCGAGCGTCAGCAGCTTGAATTAATCGTGCGTGCCAACGAATGTGGGCACTTCGAACGCTCTGTTGAATTGGCGAATCAGTTAGTTGATGCCTGTTTTGCCGGGGCCGAGGCATTTCACCAACGATCTTTGGCTTTGTATCAATTGGGGCAGGTTGATTTAGCGATTGAGGACTGCCGCCGCACTCTAAAGTTGAATGGTTTTCATTATGCGGCCATGGTTGGGTTAGGGCATTGTTATCTTGAGTTGGGCAATCTTATAGAATCCCTATTTTGGTTTCGCCAGGCCTTGGATATTTATCCAGACTTGGAACCTGTTCGAGTTCAGATCTGCAAGCTGGAAAAAGCAATCCAAGAACTTTAGTTCCCTTGCTGAACCAACAATTGGTCCCAATGAAAAGATACGCTGGGCTATTCAGACCTCTTGAAACCCGCTTTCTTCTGAGACTGTCGTTTGAAGTCGCGAAACTCTTGAGGCCACGAACTTGTGATGCGAATTTCTTTTCCTGACGTAGGATGCATGAAGCTCAAGGATTCGGCATGTAGAGCAAGGCGCTTGTATGGCCAGAAGGGATGTTCGGCCTGCGATGGGCGATAACGCGGATCGCCGATAATTGGGTGACTACTTTCAGCAAAATGAACGCGGATTTGGTTGCGGCGCCCGGTCTCCAGTTGTACCCGCACAAAAGTCGCATCCCCAAAACGTTCGGTAACTTCAAAGTGGGTAATTGCGAGCTCTCCTTGCGAACTGTCGGATACGGAGTAGCGATTGAGGTCTTTGTCGGTGGCTAGATAGGAGCGAAACGTTCCGTTATTGGTTTGTATGGAACCCTGCACAATGGCGATATATTTGCGCTCTGGTTTTCGAGATGCAAACTGACTTCGAATTTTGTCAGCCACAGTCACTTCTTTTGCGAAAACGAGTACGCCGGACACCCCTCTATCCAGTCGATGCACACAGATGGCCGATGCTCCAGGCTGCTGTCTGTCTAGCCACCTTCGAATCTGAGATTGCAGTGTGTTCTTTTCTCGATGTGGTGTAGGGACGGTTAATAAACCAGCAGGTTTGTTGACAACGATTAGTTCCGAGTCGTCATAAAGAATCTCAAAGCGATCTTTGCTAGAGGCTTTTGCATTACCCGACCTAAGTGGCTGTGGGGCAAACTCTATTTCGATTTCGTCCCCTGGCTTCATCTGAATATGAGCTTGAGTAATGAACCGGCCTCGGCAGGCGACTGCGCCGGAATGTATCAAATCTTCAGCGGCCTTCCGCTGGATGTTGAGTGCGCGTTGGACCAATTGCGAAACGGTGCGACCAGGGGCCGGTATATTTGTCGGAACAACGTAGCGGATCAGCACGAATGAAAGCTCATTAAGGGAGTTGTGGACAGAATTATTTAATCTAATTCTTCGCCATGAACCGCCAATCACCCTCCTGGATAATATTATCGTTACAGACGTAATATTTTCAGTAATTCATTTGCTTTCGCCAGCTTCTCTGAACGGTTTCGGGCCGCAAGCCCGTTACTGGCGTGTAAGTTTTCCCATCTAATCACAAGTTTGGCTAAATCTGTCCAAACACTCTCGCACTTGATTCTTTTCGCAGCCGGGGGAAATAATGCCAAAGTCGACTCGAGTTGGTGATCAGGAAGTTCAGATGGACCGCCGTCGCAAGGAGCGTAGAACTGAAGCCAAGAAGACTCCTGAGGTCGAAGAACGAGAGTTTAAGCCAGCTCGTCGCAAGCAACAGCGTCGCCGCCAAATTGACCCTACTACTTGTGAGCGAGACTACAACGATGATGAGATTCTCTTCATGCAAGCACTCGATGCTTACAAGCGAGCCAGCGGACGCATGTTTCCTACATGTAGCGAAATTCTAGAAGTCGTCCGCGATTTGGGTTATGTCAAACTCAATAACGAAGAAAAAGAGCTTCTGGCGAGTATTGCCGCCGTCGAAGCCGAACTGGCAACTGCTGCAGTCCCTGGCGACGCGACGCCTGAGATGAGCAGCGGTTCCAATATATAATTAGCAGTTGCACAAAAAATTGGTTTCATTCAACGGCTATCACGCCCGACGTGGTAGCCGTTTCGTATTTTGTGACCTTTAACGCGATCATAGGGGTTGCACTCGTTGGCATCGATTTCCAGAACAGAACGATCCGATAGATTCCCGTAACGCTCATGTGGCGTTCGGCACTACAAAGGACGTAAGAGGAATAAAGATGAAAAGCCTGTTTGTATTCTCAGTGGCTGCCGTTTCCCTGCTGGCTGTACAGATTCCGATAGTGTCGGCCCAAGGCATTGTCGCAAAACAGGTCTCTCTGGTGAAATTGGTCGATCATCAAGATGCGATTGGTTGCGACTCTTGTGATTCGATTTGCCGAGACGTCCGCTGTAGCCGTCCATCTCTCTACGCATCGTTCAATCTTCGAGGATCTTTTGACAATTTGCAGAGTGGTGGGTTCAATACGATTGGAGTTTTTCCAAACACCGGTAGCGACAATAGTGATACGATTTCTCTGGGTGGCGCAATTGGCACGGTTATCTCTCGAAACCGCGGCAAGTTAAGATTGGAATGCGAAGGACTATACGTAGATCCATTCAATGTCGTTACTAACAGTTTCGCGCCACCGACACCCACGTTTTTCTACAGAACCAACTTTTCAAACCGCTGGGCAGTACTTGGCAACTCCTGGTTCGACATGTCTGTCACCGATTGTATGGACTTCTACGCGGGTGGTGGAGTTGGAGGTGGTGGCGCAACGTTATCTGTCAACGATTTAGTCGTGGAAGGAAGCGGAAGTTCCTCGGATGTCGTGTGGCAGGTTGGTTGCGGTCTAGTCCGGAACTTTGACAGGGCCAGCGTCGACCTCGGTTATCGCTACATGGATTGGGGAACAATGGCTGTCCCGTTGACCGCACTTGGCGGTGGGCCGTCGGCAGGTGATTTCACAGCGGATGTCACGTCGCATCAGATCTTTCTGGGAATTCGTTACAATGGGCTTGGCGATTTATTCTTAAGGTAATGGACGTAGGTGATCCTAAATCAATGATCATCTTTTCCGTTATTCTTTGCTATTCCATCGTAGTCATCTCAATCACTTTAGTTTTGGTTAAGCGGCGAATGGCGAGGCCACGCGTCGTTTCAGGCTGAACAGCTTTTTTCTCCCCTGGCTGTCGCTCGAACTACTCCGACTTCTACGCATTGATCGGAAAGAGGGAGCAAGATTTTGGCTGAGACAAGACTGAGTTTCATGTGCAACGGGTTGTAGATGCCCAGTGGGTAGTGATCGCACGTAGGCAAACCAAACGCTGTGTGAATTTGCAATCTAATCACAAATATCAGTATGCGCTCGGCGTTCGTTTTTCACCTTGGATCGAATAGGCAGTGTTCGGCGACTTGAAAAAAAGCAACTTTTGCTTCAAAAGTTTGGCGAGTTGTGCATACTTCGGTTTATTCATGGCGGCATCGCGACGGTCTATCTGCAATACATGCCATACTCCGTGCGATTCGCACTAACACTTTTGGGTTGTGTAGATCAGAATGCGCACAGAGGGCATCGCTGTTACTATAATCCTAAGTAGTCGTGCGCGACCATGGAGCCTGCTAACCTTTCCTGGAAATGAAGCGTCTATGCGACGTCTTTTATTCAAACCCTTTCAATCATTGTAGGGCAAGATGATATTTTCAGAGAAGCAGAATTGCGTACGGATTGCATTGTGCCTCGGAACGGTTGGGAAGAGAGGCTACTCTTCACGCTCCAAAAATGCATTGAACGGTAGTAAAATCGGTGTGGTGCAGCAGCGCTGATTTCGTGTTTAAACGACAAGTCTGCAGTCTTACGGAGTGAGCAATTGCCTAGAACGAATTGCTGGTTCTTATACAGTTCCATATTGTTAGTTTGTCAGAGCTGGACGTGCTATGGTGCTGAATCGTCCGCATCAACTGCTCAAGTGCGAGCCGTTTTGACAGGCCGTTGCTTGGTTTGCCATGGGCCGGACGCGGCGAAGCGGGAGGCCGATCTACGACTGGATGATCCAACATCCTACCTGTCGGTTGGTCCATCGGGCGTCGCCGCTGTGGTCCCGGGTTCGCCTCAGCAGAGCGAGCTGTGGCGTCGATTGACAGCCAGCGACGAAGACCGAATGCCGCCAACGGAATCTGGACCACCATTGACAAACGAAGAGCTATCGGTGATCGAACAATGGATTGCATCTGGAGCCCCCTTGCCTCCGCATTGGTCGTTTGTGACTCCGCAGAGACCAAGTTTGCCTTTGCTGACAAGAGTTGACAATCTAAGTTGGGGCAATCATCCCATTGATCAGTTTGTAGGCCAGCGCCTGTTGCAACATGGCTTGCAACCCACTTCGCGGGCGAGTAAGGCGGAATTGATTCGGCGCGTCAGTTTGGACCTAACTGGACTACCACCGACGCCACGTGAAATTGGCGCCTTCCAGGCTGACTCGGATCCCAACGCCTATCAAAAGCTGGTAGATCGATTATTAGCTTCGCCAACATTTGGGGAACACTGGGCGCGGAAGTGGCTTGATCTCGCGCGGTATGCAGATTCGGCTGGCTATGCAGACGATCCGCTACGCACAATTTGGAAATACAGGGACTGGGTAATCGACGCCCATAACCAAGGTATGGCCATTGATCAGTTTACCGTCGAGCAGCTTGCTGGTGATCTGCTAACCAATCCTACTACCGACCAATTGGTGGCCACTGCCTTTCATCGCAATACGATGACAAATAACGAAGGCGGGACAAATGACGAGGAGTTTCGCAATGCGGCGATCATTGATCGGGTGAATACCACGATGGCTGTTTGGATGGGAGTCACTATGGGATGTGCTCAGTGTCACTCTCACAAGTATGATCCCCTGACACAGCAGGAGTATTTTCAGCTATTCGCCATTTTCAATCAAACTGCCGATGCCGATCGTAAGGACGAGAGCCCAGTATTGGAATTGCTGACGCCCGCACAGGAAACAATGCGGGCGAGTTTGCAACTCAGGGCGGATGAAATCGAGAAAGGATTGACCGAAGTTACTCCCGAAATTGAGCAGGAGGCTCGGGCTTGGGAATTGGGATTGGTGGAACCTGAATGGCAGATGGTTGTGCCTTCGGTGTTGGAAACCAAGAGCAAAAGTGATGTTAGTATCTCAGCCGACGGACATGTGGTGGTTATGCCCACGGGAAACAATATCGTAACGGACACGTATTCAATTAAGATTCCTTTGGCCCAACAAGTAGCTCCCATTACAGCGTTGAGAATTTTGACCCAACCCGATCCAGTTCTACCACAAGGTGGCGCAGGTTTAGGTCAAGGGAACTTCGTGCTAACGGAAGTCGCGGCGAGTATTAAAAATGATGTCGATTCAGGCAAGCTGGCTAAATATGTTCGATTTGAATTGCCGGGTGCGGGCCGGATCTTGTCTTTGGCAGAAGTTCAAGTTTGGTCGACGGATCAGCAGAATGTGGCTGGGCGTGGTACTGCGAAGCAAAGTAGCACGGCCTATGGCGGCGACGCATCACGAGCCATTGATGGCAATAGCGACGGGTTGTACGAACAAAACTCTACAACTCATACCGAAACATCGAACAACCCGTGGTGGGAATTGGATCTCGGATCTGCTCTTCCCATAGAACGCGTCGAGTTTTTTGTCCGGCGTGATGGCGATTTGCATCAGCGCACCGATGGAGTGGAAATAATTTTGTTGTCTGAGGAACGGGATGAGGTCTTTCGCAAGGCGATTGCCAAGGCGCCTAAGGAAAGCAGCTCGATTGTGATTGACCCGGTACGGGATTTAAGGTTCTCGGGGGCCTTTGCAGACTACTCGCAACCGGGCTTTGCTGCTGGCAATGTGCTGGATCAAGATCGTAGTACGGGCTGGGCAGTTGGTGGAGATATAACGAATTCACATAGACTCGATGTGATACTAGCCGAGCCTTTGGTTTTGGATCGAGACAGTGTGTTGGAATTGGAGTTTGGTTTTGACTCGTCGCACCGCCATCACTTGCTAGGAAGTTTCGTTGTGCAAATGAGCAGTGGTTCTGGGGTTGGCGATTGGGCGGCGGTTACTGCGCCACTTCATAAAGTACTGGCAACGCCATCAAAACAACGAACGCAACAAGAAAACGTGCAGTGGTTCAGGTATTTCGCACAGTTCTTGGCTCCTAGTCGAGCGGCATTGCGGGCCGAGCGTGAGGGGCTACTGCGACGTATTCGAGGCTTAAAGCCAGAAACCAGCGTTCCAATCATGCAACCAATTGCAGAGAATCTTCGCCGCAAGAGTTTTGTTCAACTTCGGGGCAACTACAAAGCAATCGGCGACCAGGTCAGTGAAGGTGTACCAGCAGCATTTCATCCTTTCGTCTGTCGGGGCAACACCCCTGATCGTCTGGATTTTGCAAAATGGTTGGTAGATCCGAAGAATCCCCTTACTGCAAGAGTTTGGGTAAACCGTGTATGGGAGAGCCTTTTTGGCCAAGGCATAGTCCGCACCAGTGAGGAATTTGGTGCCCAGGGGGAATATCCTAGTCACCCGGAATTGCTGGACTGGTTAGCCTGTGAATTCATGGCTCTTGATTTGGATCCGAAGCAGTTGTTGCGTCTGATTGTGACCAGTGAAACGTATCAGCAGTCATCGCAGGCCACTCCCGCTAAGCTTGATCTTGACCCTGGAAATTCATTGTTTTCGCGTGGTCCGCGCGTTCGCCTAAGTGCCGAGATGGTACGGGATCAAGCGCTAGCAGTATCGGGCCTGCTGACCCACGAGATGTATGGTCCGCCGGTTCAGCCACCACAACCAAGTCTGGGTTTGAAAGCAGCCTTTGGAAGCGACACCGATTGGAAAACAAGCGCTGGCGCAGATCGATACCGTAGGGGTGTGTATACGAGTTGGCGAAGATCCAATCCTTACCCATCGATGGCGACGTTCGACGCGCCAACCCGCGAAGTTTGCACGCTTCGACGTGACCAAACCAACACCCCGTTGCAAGCCCTCGTTACCCTAAACGACCCTGTTTTCGTGGAGGCTGCTCAGGCATTGGCTCGACAAATCGTCTTGTACTCAAATATTACAGACGATAAAGACAGATTGCGAGCGGCCTTTGTGAGCTGTTTGGGCCGCTCGCCAAATGATCGCGAGCTTGACTCACTGGGGCAGCTGATAGGTGAATTGTCCGTCGAATTCGCCAAGGACCAACAAGCGGCTCAGCGTTTGGCGACGGAACCCTTAGGTGAGTTGCCTCCTCAGGCCCAGGCAGCTGAATTGGCCGCCTGGACAGCCGTTTGCAATGTTCTGCTGAACTTGGACGAGTTTCTGATGAAGCGATAATTGCCTGTTCTAAAATGCTTTTGGGCAACAAGCGTGGATTGGCCCTCCCCTCGCTGTCGCTCGACCCTCCCAACCTTCCTCGCGTTGCTCGGAATGGGAGGGTAAGTTTCTTTCCCAGGCGGCGCCTTATCTCAAGACTCCAGGCAGCGCCTTTTTTTAAGACCCCAGACAGCGCCATATTCTAAGACCCCAGACAGCGCCATATTTTATGACTCCAGACAGCGCATTATCTCAGGTCCCAGACCAGCGTTTCGTCGCAACTCTGCGCGGTTTGAGAAAGTATGTTATTTCTTTAGGTATTCGTCGTTCAGCTTGTCGCAGGACCACAATAGGCCGCGAGTAATCAGATCTAGGTAGCGATCATCGGCCACGGTATCGTTGTTGTGACCAAGAGTCGTCGCAAACACCCGAGCAGTGTCTCGGTAGTTGTTTGTCCAAATGACTACGCTTTCCGCGACTGATTCTTCTCCCCGTCGGTTTACCAACTGCTTGCCTCTGGCCAGCGGTGTGGCGGAATCAAGCAGCTTTCCAGCACTGTTGTTGTACAGTTCTTCGTTGATGGTTTTCCAGCCGCTTAATCCTTCGGTGATGGCTCCAGTATCGGGCAAGTAGGAAATTTCGATCGGCTGTTGGGGACCATGACCTGTGCTTTGTAGCCCCGTGAACTCGAACCACGGAGTGATATCAGGGTAGCCTTCGGAGCGGTAGCTGTGCATGCCGCAATGCAGTAAAACGGCTGGTAGCCCCTTGCGGTGTGGTTCCAAGATGCGATCGATAAGGGCCAAGTCTTTGATTTGAGAAGAGCATTCATCGTGAATAACCACATCGTAGTTATCCGCCCAATTTGCCTTTTCGTAGACGGGATTCAGATGACCAGTTGTTTTGTCAGGGTCGTAGGCTACATCGACTTTGACGTGAGCACGGGCCGAAAGTCCTGCAACTAACAACTCTTGCTGTACCGCGTAATCGTGGCAACAGCCTCCCAGGACCAAGAGCACGCGTAGCGGCTTTGGGTCGGCCGCGTGAATGTGGGCGATATTGATTGTTCCGGAAGTAACCAATAGCCAAGCAAGTGCGAAAAAGACGAGCGAACGAGTCATGGACTTAACCTACATGTAAAAGTGTTGGGAACAATCATGTCTTGTTAGTTCAACGATCAACAGCGAGAAAGTAATCAACGATAGACCGGGGCGCGTCGATCACCGGCGGCCAAGATGTAGGCTATCAATTCCTTGAGTTCTTCTGGGTTGAGCGTGTCGATTAAAGCTTCAGGCATCTGCGAGATCTTGGATGGCGAAAGTTGTTCCACCTCGTCTTTGGCGATTACTACTGGTTTTGCATCTGCCTCGACCGTATAGACGTACAGTTGTTCACCAATTTCGACAACGCGACCGACCAAAATCCGTCCATCGCTGGTCAATATCTGTTGAGAAGCATACTGATCAGAGATCGCTTTGCTAGGTTCAATGATAGCGTCCATCAGGTCGGGCATCGAGAATTTCAGACCCGCTGTCGAAAGATCTGGACCAACCGACCCGCCCTCTCCTCCCAGGCGATGGCATTTGGCACAATTGGCTGCATGAAACAGATTGCGACCTGCATCGTAGTTGCGCCGAGTAAGCCTTCCCCCAACTTCAACCAATGCATCGGCCGTAGTCCACTTACGTCCTGGGCCCTCGGGTGGAGTGGATTGAATTGGAGCGGCTAGTAGTGACTGACTAGTTAACGGTTCGAGCAATATCTTTTCCGCGTCGGTGCAGGTGAGCAAGGCATCGTCACGAAACTGTTGCAAGAACTTAGCGTAGCTGTTCCCACCGGGATGTTTAGCAGCATCAAGATAGAATTGAAAGTACTTCTTTCGCTGCTCTAAGGTCCATGCAGATTTGACGTTTCGCAGGGCTGCAGCAAAATGAATTGCTCGCACTGGTGGCA
>JAGQOY010000120.1 GCA_020427005.1 Planctomycetales bacterium | reverse complement strand
CGACTCACACTGGCAGGCTGCTGAAAAAGTCGATTTGCAAAATTTTATGGACGATTATTAACCCGAGGCGTCAGCAAGTGGCTGGGCACATTTTTCCCTCGCTGACGCTCTGACGCTTCGGGTTACTTATTCAGCAACCTGCTAGCATACGTTGAAGAGTTGCTTTAATGAACAGAGTTGGCCTCGGTCGGCGGCAGGGCCACGAATTGCAGAACTTCCATCCGGTAGTCTTTCCACATACGATTTGTCGCGTTTGCTCCACCAAGATGCGATTTCTGCTGGCGTTGCCTTCCAACCCTCGTCATCGTTTGCCAGATGTTCAAGCAACTCTTGGTAGATTTTTAGTCGTTTAGGAGTATTCAAGTAGTCTGGATGCGTGATGACCATTGACATGCCGCATAGGTCTTTGACAACCTGCAGTTTGTCGAGCCAGATGCGAGCGGTGCTCTCGTTTAAGACGACCATCAAAGTATGATCTTGGGGCAGGGTGTATGGCAGTTCTATGAAGTCGCCAACAAGAAATGGCCATACACCTCCCACACCACCTGGCATGGCTTGAAAAGGATCAATATCAAAACAGGAAGCATCGTAGAGCACATCAATGCTCTGTTGCCAGACTAGATTTCGATGTACCATCGGAGCGCGAAAACCAACCGCCTTCCATGCTCGCAAAGCTTCGTTGATTTTTGGGACTCGCCGTTCGAAAATGCGTTCGTTGAGGAATAATTTCCCGTCATGGTTATATCCATGAACGCCGATCTCGTGGCCTTGCGCAACCAATTCGTTGAGCAATCCGGAATCCACTTTATATTTGTATGGGATAAAATTCCAGACTGACCGCAGACCCAATCGGTTCTCCACTTCAGCTAATGCCGGAACCAATCGGACCCCATCCTCGGTCTCCACGTCGTGAGATAATGCAACGGCAAATCGATGGCCATCTGGCCAAGGATGAATAGTGTCCAAGCCTTCCGAGCGGTACTGGCCATTTCTCAATGCCTGTGTCCAATCCTCCATGAAAGTACTGTTGACATACCATCGAGGCGGGCAGTCGCGCCGAATCTTGCGTTGCAGTTTCTGGCGCAAAGTTATGGGAATCCACGGCCTCAAGTAATAGTAAACTCTGTACTTGTTACTTGGCTTGGCTCCTGCCATATCGAGAGTCAAATGATGCGCTAAAACGTCCCCCAGAACTCCGTTGAAGGCAAATCGCACCTTTAGCCCATTTATTGTGCGCGTCTCCACAACCAATCTCAGAAGGTAAAAAATGCACTCGGTGTAAGCCGATCCAACTTAACTCTCCCTATGGAAGAGTTGCGATCGCGAGTGAGCAGAGTGAGGTTTTACTCTCCCGTTGCTGGACTCCGCCTCTCTTCCTACCGTCGTGTACGAGAAACGCAACTGCCGGTATTTGGGGGAACCGCGACTCACGATTAATTGAGCTTACCGAGAAGTGTGAGGAAAATCAAAATTTGCAAAGTCTTCTTCAGGATTGGGACACTTTGAGGGAAAGGCTATCGTACAAAGCAGCCAATTGCACTTCCTGATGACTCCATGTTAATCCCTCATCAATGCGTTGCCGCCCGTAATCTCCCATTTTCTTTCGAAGTTCGGGGGAATCGACCAATTTCCCGATTTTGCTCGCCAGATCCTCCACATCGTTATTCACCGCGTACAAAGCCGCACCCCCGGCTGTTTTCTGGTTCTCGGTTGTCTCATAACAGACCACAGGTTTGCCGAGCGCCATGTACTCCATAGTTTTGATCGTTGTACAGCTGTCGTTATAGGAGTTACTGGGATCAGGAGTCACACAAACGTCAAATGCAGCAATGTAGGTAGGTACACTTACAAATGGGATCTTACCTACAAAAGAAATGTGATCTTGCAGCTCCAATTGCTGAGCCAAAACTTTAAGAGAATTCAACGCCGCTCCATTGCCTACTACAACGCCATGCACGTCTCTACGATGCATCCTGTGAATAAGTACATGCATAGCGCGCACAAAATGGTCAACGCCATCCTGGATACCAATGACTCCGACATAACCAATTAGAATTTTTCCTGATTCCAAAATTGTTGAATTGGGAACCGTGGTCCGAAAGAAGTTTTCATTGGGGCCATTACGAACCACGTAACAGTTTTCGGCTTTGGCAAGGCCTCGCTCGATTTGTACTTGTTGTTGTGTCTGATTGGTAGCGATTAGTCGATTCGACTGGCGACAGGCGAGACGCTCAAAGAATAACAATGCTCTTTCGATCAATTTGCTTCCTCGTCCACATTTTTGCGCCTGATACAACTCGGGCGAAAGATCGTGTAAGTCGTAGACAAACTTCTTACCAAGCATCTGAAATGGGATTGCAATGACACAATTCATATCTGGTGGACTGTGAATATGAATTGCATCAAATCCATGACGAAAATAGATGTACAGCGCATAAAGGAAGCCGATGGTAGCACTGTATGCAAATTCCAGTACATACCCAAAGGCGCTATTAAGCTCCAAAGGTTTTGGATACCGGTATACTCGGACTTCGCGAATAGTCTCTCTGCGAACTCCACTTTCATCCATTGGGCAGACGACGGTCACATCGTAGCCAAATCTCGCGAGTGCTTCCGCCTCTAGCATGACTCGCGTATCTTCAGGATAACTTTCGTTCTCGAGTATCATTAGTACTCGATATTTACGGTTATTATGCGCCATGGTTAACTAGATTATTCCGTCGCGTTGTGAGCCAATTCCATTGATGCCGAATTGCTTGAAGAGGAAACCAAGCGGCGCATGCGATTGTAAAGAAATTCTGCGCATTTCATTCGCCACGGTGCATAGACTTTTCGATATCGACCGTACTCCGTAAGTGTTGCGCCAAATTGAGACTTGAATCGACCGGGCCCGTAATCTTCACCTTTCCAGCCCGCCCCAGCAAAGTCTAAAACTTGGCAGCCTAATTTCGAATAGAATTCAATAGCATCCCAGACAATACACGCCATACCCGCAATTCCAGGCACCCTATACGCACCTGCAAACCAGTACACGACACGTCCATTGAATTCAAAGAATAGGGCTGCGGCTATTTGTTGCCCGTCATATTCGGCAAAGGAAAGTCGAAACCTATTTGTGTCAAACTTTTGAAATACATATTCAAACAACGCTCGATCGACGAGAGGTATTTGGGAGTTATTGTGACTAAACTGCAAAATGGAGTAAAAACGATCGAGGTCTGCCATCGGGGCTTGGCTAATCCGAATCGTGGTCCCACGTTTCAATGATGTTCGAATACTATTGCGACATTTGCCGTTCAAGCGGCGAAACAGTTCCTCTGCTGACTGTTCAAGATCCAACTCGTAGTTCAGGTATCCAAGCAATTCGTAACCTCTATCAATCAATGGGTCCTGATCCTTTGTGGGAACCGGGAACATAGGTCTTACTTCCGCGAACAATGTGCGCGAACGCATCGCCTTATCGTGAGCGTCAATTAATTGCCTACATGCTTCCAGACCTACCCCAGTGGCCTCGTAGATAGGCTCAGCATAGTAAATGGATCGAGAGGCAAACCTCTGGGCCAACCCTGATATCGTTGATACTTCACAGGCCACCAAAGCCGCGATTTGTTCACCTAACTCATTGCAGGCGCCGAGCGCAAAGGATCGATGTTTGGGGGTCTGCTGATATGCATCGATCATGCCTCGAGTGTGAAAGATCGTTCCACGAGGATGTGAAGAAACAAATTGATCCCATGCACCTAGCTCATTGGCAGGTTTGATGGATATTTCACTAACGGATTCGTTTCGAGTAATCAATTCCAATTCGCTATTTGCAAGGAAAGGCAGGACCGCTAATTCTAGTGTGAGGTGGCCAAGGTGGGCGGCGAGGCTGAGGGTGACTCAATATACTGTCGAATCCACATTTCTACATTCATCAACCCCCATAATTCGGTTGCATGGTCCGCGTAGCCCTGTAAATGTTGTTGTACCAACCTGCCGACGAAATTCGCATCAAATAACCCACGCCTTTTAAGTGTGTCCGGGTGCAACAGGTCGCACATCATATCTTTGGCTTCGAAACGTAACCATTTTTCGATGGGAATGGGAAAACCTTGTTTCTTGCGATTCAGAATTTCTGGCGGTAATAATTCAGCGGCAACTTGCCGCAACAAAACCTTGCGAGAATTGCCAGATAACTTGAATTGCGTCGGGAGCGTAGCCGCAAATTCGACGATCTTATGATCAAGCAATGGCACTCGGCCCTCAATAGAGTTTGCCATGGTAAGCTTGTCACCTCTCAAAAGCAGATAATCGGGCAGCCAAAGCTTCGTATCCAGGTATAACATCCGGTTTAGTGGCTCACGGGCGTCACATTGCTGCAAGAATTTTTCAAATAGTTCACCTACACCACTTTTAAATTCTTGCATTGCCCCCGTCAGCAGCATTTCTTTCGTATCGTCTTGAAACATTGGGAACCAGTTGGCGAATCGAACTGCTTCATTCTGCATGGAAAGTGCCTGCAGGGCTATTTTGGCTCGCCGCAAGCCCGGCAAATGGCGAACCGCGCATCTCCACCAGCCTCCAACGGTATTCGGAATGCAGTTTGCGATCCAACCAAACTGCTCCCCAGCGTAACGAGCATAGCCTGCGAAGAGCTCGTCTCCTCCTTCGCCGGTAAGAACCATTTTGACATGCTTACTCGCCAGTTTAGCGACCATATAGGTCGCCACGGTCGCCTGATCAGCAATAGGTTGATCTAGATGCCATAGGACCTGTTCCGCATGTTCTAGAAAATCTCGAACATTGATTCTCAAGGTGTGATGGTCGCAACGAAAGCGATCTGCCACCTGTTGAGCATATGGCAGTTCGTCCCCCATTTCTGGCCCATCAAAACCTACCGAGAATGTTTTCACAGGCGAACCCAGTTGTTCACTCATCAGGGCCACGATAGTACTCGAATCTAGGCCCCCACTCAGAAACGCGCCAAAAGGTACATCACTCCGCAATCTCAACTTTACAGATTCTCGTAGCAGTTCCATTAGCCGCTGGCGGGCGTCCTCTTGGCTAACATTGTTGTCAACCTTGGCAAATGATACGTCCCAATACTGTTGGATCTCGAGTTGCCCATCTCGAACGAGCATGAAATGCCCCGGTCGTAACGAGTGGACACCTTCGAATAGAGTACGTGGTGCAGGAACGTATTTGAGCGACAAAAACTCACTGAGCGCCCTGCGGTCAAGTGCAGCTCGCACAATCGGAGTCTTCAGTAAGGATTTAATTTCTGAGGCAAATATCAACTTGCCTTGCTGGTCGACAAAATACAAAGGTTTGATTCCCAGCCGATCACGAGCAATGAACAGTGATCTCGCCTGCGAATCCCAGATTGCAAACGAGAACATACCTCGCAAATGCTCGACACAACGAGCTCCAAGCTCCTCATACAAATGGACAATGACCTCAGTATCACTATTGGTTGCAAGTCGGTGACCGCGTGCACGCAGTTCTTGTTGTAGCTCCCGGTAGTTGTAGATTTCGCCATTGAAGACGACGGCATATCTACGTTGTTCGTCGAAGATTGGCTGATGTCCTTCAGCCAAATCTATGATGCTTAGACGCCGCATCCCCATCGCCAGTTCACCGTCAACAAGTACACCTTCGTCATCAGGACCTCGATGAGTTATGGTGTTCAACATGCGATGCAAGATCTCAGCTTCTGCTAAAGCCTGCGATCGATAATTCAGAAGCCCTGCAATTCCACACATTTTTCTTTGACGATCTACGAAAATCTAAAATATATCAAACGAAACTTGGCCCATCTTGTAACAGAGCACGTACCCCTGAGGATGTTCGTGATGGAGCAACCGACAGTACTGAATGAAACTCCTTCAATTAAGTTGACTCCGACGTGTGAAGCGAGTGTCCTGTTGCGGGCCGATTTCCGAATTCCATGATCTTGGCGGCCGCGTGGCCAACGCACCTCTCGAATCTAAAACACGTTCATAGATGTCGACTATGCTTAACGCAACACTCTCAAGGTCCAATCGACGATTGATCAGTGCATGTCGTCCATCGGATTTGCAATTTCTTTCAATAATCTTTACCAGGGCGTCGGCAATTTGGCTCGCATCTCGTTGAACGCGAAAAGAGCCAGTAACTCCATCGAGCAAATTGTGAACATCACCCACCGGTACACCAACGACTGGTTGATTGCAGGCCATTGCTTCTTTCACAACATTTGGAGATCCCTCTACCAGAGACGTCATGAGCATTGCGTTACATGCGTTCATATAGAGAACGACCTGATCAGGCTGAATTCCCCACAATGGAATCAATTGTGCTGGGATATCTAAGCGATGATTGGCCAGGCGAACAGCTTCCGTAGCCAGCGAGTGTCCTTTTCTAGGATTGTCAGGGTTACCCGGAAACAAAATGTACGGACATTGGGGATCGAGTCCCAGCTGTTTCCGAGCCAACTGCGAATCTTGCGGCTGAAACGCATGTACATCGACTCCGTTGGATATGACGGTACATGCCAGCGGATCAAGAATAGAGGCCATTTCTGCGCTTTTAACGATGACTTGAGATACATGACGTGCGAGACGTTTATGCTGCCTCACCATCTGGACGCTAAACCACGTGAGGTCGCCTGCTGAGTTATATGGAGTTCCTAGAAGGTCATCTCCCATAAAACTCATTACAATTGGGGTCTGCGATCGCTTCCCCAACTGTGCATATTTGGCTAGTAAACCGCAATAACCAAAATGCGCATGAATGATGTCGGCATAAGTGGCTAATCGTCTGATCTTTGTAAGATTTAGCAGATACTTGAGAAATCGAATCCCTCGCATATCAACAATGTCAACATCGATACCTAGATTCGCGATCGACTGAATCTGTCTGGCACCAGGCGCCATACTTCCCGGCGAACTAGCGGAGGGCAATTCGGGACAGACCATTAAGACTCGCATGGTACTGCCTCCTGTTGCTTTGCTTCATTGAGCGATTGGGGCACCCCTCTGTTCTGGCTATGCCATGCGGCAATGGTGGCCAATAACCATAACTTGTTGGCGTGATCTCGAGTCCCGCGTTGATGTTCGCGAAGCAAACGTCGGATATACTCCAGATTAAAGACATCCTCCGGAAGGGCACCTGCACTACCTACAAAATCATTTAACCAATTCGAAAGCGTACCGCGAAACCAGTCCCGCAACGGGACGCTGAAACCTTGCTTCCCTTTCTGTGCATTCCGACTGGGTATCTTATTCTGCAGGAGCTGCCGCAATGCGTACTTGCCGCGTCCCTTTCGAATTTTCATCGCTGTTGGCATGGACACGGCCAATTCAACTAGGTGATGATCTAGCAGCGGTGAGCGAACTTCCAATGCATGAGCCATACTCATGCGATCGACTTTAACGAGGATGTCATCGAGCATGTATGATTTTATATCGATACTCGTTAACTTGGCGACCAAATCACCTTCTCCGATCATGATGTTCCACAGAGCGTCCGGTAAATACTCGCTACCAAGAAAGTCCCACGAGTGTCTCGCATCACTTTGGACCAGTTTGGCAATCTCCGGGACTGTCCAAACAGAGGTCTTGTCACGGTAAGCTTCGACGATTGGTAGTGAGCTATCACGCAGAATCTTGCTGACACGCTGGGCCTGGAACCGCAATGACCCTCGCAATCCATAACTTAAGTATTGAGTCAGACCCGGCAACACGTATCGCCCCACAGAATGTGGTATCCATTTACGGTACTGCGCGGCAAATAGAGCTCCCCGATACGAAGAATAACCCGCAAAAAGCTCGTCGCCTCCATCACCGCTGAGAATAACAGTCACATGTTCACGAGCAAGCCGAGAAATATGCCAAGTTGGAATAGCTGAGGCGTCGCCAAAAGGCTCATCACAATGCGCAATGATTTGACAGAGTGTATTTTCGAATGATTCCCGCAAACCACATTCACTCAAATGCAGCGGATGATGTTCTGTCCCAAAGTGCTTGGAAACGCTCAAGGCATCTGCAGATTCGTCCCATTCAGAACGATCGAAGCCAACAGTAAAAGTCTTGATAGGTCTAAGGCCTGCTTCGTGTGCATAGGCAACGATTGCACTGGAATCCAAACCGCCACTAAGGAATACGCCCAAGGGCACTTCACTTTGCAAGCGTATTTTGACGCTTTCAGCTAATAACGCATCGAGTCTGTCTAGCCATTCGGACTCACTCAAATCCACGCGCGTCGTCGTATCAATATTCCAGTATTCGCGTTCCTTAAATCCACCCTTTTCGTAGATCCCCAAATGCCCAGCTGGGAGTCTAGATATCGATTTATAAATGGTTCGGGGTTCAGCGATGTATGCAAATTGTAGGAAATGCCCGAGCACAGAGTAGTCTGGTTCTCGCAGTCGGGGCTCTGCGGTCAAGAGAGATTTCATCTCAGAGCCGAAATAAAAGCAATCACCGACTTGAGCGTAAAAGAGAGGCTTTTTTCCTAACCGATCACGAGCAATGAGTAACCGGTTTTTCCGCTGATCAAGGATGGCAAGTCCATACATACCTCGGAGGGCATGAACAAAGTCATCTCCCATATCCTCGTATAGATGGACAATGACTTCTGCATCCGAATGAGTGGAGAATCGATGACCCTGAGACTCCAAATTAGCACGGAGCTCCCGGAAGTTGTATATCTCACCATTGCAAACAACGTGAACGTCACCGGATTCGTTCGAAATTGGTTGTTGCCCACTCGCGACATCAATAATGCTCAAACGGCGCATGCCAATCCCGCGCCCATGCTCAATGACAGCACCTGCATCATCTGGACCACGATGGATGATTTGATCATTCATTCGAGACAGGATTGCAGCAATCTGTTGTTTGTTTGATTTTGGAGCAATTAGGCCGGTAATTCCGCACATTGCTATTCATTCCTTGGGCTAGATGAAAGGAGTGTCGCAGAGGCGGTTAAGGTCTCCTGGCAGTCATTCGCGTCTCGATCGGCAATAGCCCTTTGATACACGTCCAAGGTTGCGTCCGCTACGATTTCTGGCGTGGCGCAAGTTTCAACTGAAACTCTCGCATTGCGTCCCAATCGCAATCGAAATGCATCATCCTTCAATAGTCTGACAATCGCGCTGGCTAGGGCGGATGGATCCTGAGCCGGCACCAGAAGGCCATTTTTTTCGTGATGAACGCTATCGGAAAGTGCACCGACATCGGTGGCCACGACGGGTTTCCCGTAATTGAAAGCTACAGGCACGACACCGCTTTGAGTGGCTTCGTTGTAAGGCAGAACTACAATGGCTGCTCGTTGAAAAAACTCAGCTCGTTCTTCATCACTGATCCAACGATTGTGAATTTCAAAGTGTTGTTTATTTTCGATTAGTCTCTCGTATTTTCCAAAACTCTCCCCAGTTCCCGCAATAATGACCTTTATCTTAGGAACCAGCTTCGCAATTTGAGGCACGGCATTTATTAAATGGTCAAGGCCTTTGTAGTCCCAAATTCTTCCGAAAAACAAAATGCTAGTAGGTTCTTCAGCCTTTACTGAATGGCTGGTCTGCCCCATGATCACATGAGGAATAACATGCACTTGGGCCGGCCGCAGCCCAAAAAGTTCCTGAACCTGTTCAGCAAGGATTTCTCCGTGCACAATCACGTGATCGGCTCTGCGAAATCCAAAATCCATCACCCACTGAGGCGTCTTCTTTGAAACAGCATCACCCGCGTGATGGCGTGGATCATGAATAGTAATCACTAGTGGAAAAACTTTGCGTATACTTGGCAGCAGTGAATTGAACCATAGATGCCCTTGCTGAAAGTGAACTACATCCGGGCTAAAGTCTTTGATCACTCGATACAACTCTCGTAGCGAGGCTAGTTGTTTGAGTGGCTGCCTAAGTCGCGGCTTTCGGAAAGGATAGGAAATCACCTTATCCGAGATGCCTATGGCTGGGCTCCCTTGCTCCGAGTGAGGAAGAAGAAGTAGCACATCATGCTCAAGCGCAAGGGCATTCGCGTGCAACACACTATATTCTTCAAAATCGTAACTCACCCACGCTATTCTCATGACAATTGAGACTCCACCATATGAGCAGTCTTGATTGTCGAGGCCTGAGGCGTCAATTTGGAGATTGAATAGTCAACCAATTCGTGCAGTTCTAGCCAAGCGGAAGTATACATCAGTCCGACATCAAGGGTTATCTGAGGCGAGTAACCTAGTCTCTCCCGAATTCTTCGGTCGTTATAACGCGCAGATCGGCAGTACAGGTGATGAAGTTCATTTTGACTGGGGGTTGAGTTGATCTCCCCCTTGATACGTTTCATGATTTTGCTTGCAGTACCTCCTCGCAGATATATCTCCATGAGCTGATCTTCGAATCTATCGAGTACTTTTCCTGCAGCCCAATCCACTACCCCAATTACTTTGCTGCGGAATCGAGATTTCTTTGATGAGATGTTTTGCAGGCGTGGTAAGCAGAGACTTTCATTGAATTTAGAAAAGTATTCATTCCAGGTTACTTGCTGCGGCCCATTTACATTAAATGTCTGACCGTTTGCATCCGGATGACTTAGCGAAAGAAGAATTGCCTGCACTAGGTCGTCAACGTAAATCAAGTTGGCAATTCCGTTACCACGATCCTCAAAAATACCCCACTTCCCGCTCTGCAAACGTTTAGCTAGATCGATTGACCACGAAGAACTGAAGGGACCGTAGATAATCGAAGGACGCAGTATTGTTACTTTCAGTCCATGTTCTGACGCTTGCCGGCAAAGATCTTCCGCTTCCAGTTTGCAATCGCCATAAAGCCGACCAGTTTGAGGCGTTGGTGCGGATTCCGTGATATCGCCAGATACTTCGGCTCCATAAACTTCTGCTGTGCTTAGAAAAACAAACTTGTGAACTGAATGTCGCAGAGCCGCCTCAATCAAGTTTCTCGTTCCCCCAACAATCGACTCGCGATCGTCAGTTTTTGCACAATGGACAATCGCATCCACTTCTGAAACAACTTGATCAACCTGGGTTGGATTGCAAATATCGCATAGTCGAATGTCGACGTCATGGCGTGCGACGCGTGCCGCCCGAGACCAGTGCCGAATTGCAGCAACTGGTTCAGCTAATTGACCTAACACCATAGCTTCAACGACTCGGCCACCAAGGAAACCGGACGCACCAGTAACCAGCACGCGCATGGGAGTCTTGTTAACTTTAACCGCTGGAAGATTCTCTACAGAACTATTCCAAGGCATTGAATAACGTGCCGCGTGATCGTAAGCCTCTTGTAGCAAACGAATTGTGCCCAGCGTACTCTGGCCTGATACGGTAGGCTGCTCCGATCCCCGCACGACGGAAACAAAATTGGAAATCATGGGTCGCGCAAAGTCTACATATTTAGTCCTATTACTGCCGACAACAAATCTGCGTTTGGAACCGTTGGAGTACCGAATTGTTACAGCATCAAATGCTTCTGCTTTGGACACGATAGTGCCTTTCGTGCCGACTATTTCAAAGCCATTCATAAGCTTGCCCAAGCGGCTTACTTTGATCTCAATCTGGCAAGAACCTGATAGGAGGTTGACCGTTGCCACCGCTTCTGGTCCACCAAAGGAATCGTTCTGGGAGTTTACAAGGGTTGGCACCGAATCGAGCCAATAACAGATAGAATCTAACAGATGTACACCGGTATCAGACCAAGCCCCACGAGCACCAAATTGAAAGTGATGAGGAGAGGCCGCAGGCCAATCGAACTCGACTCCATCGTGGTAAGTGATCCTTTGTAGTTCGCCGAGTTCGCCCGCGCCAATTAATTCGCGAATCTTCTGATAACTAGGAAAAAAACGTCGTGTTTGATTGACGCAGAGGGCAACACTTTTTTCATGGGCCAATTGGACCAATTGGATTGCCTGTTGGTAGTCTTCCGTCAGTGGTTTTTCGCATAATACGTGTGTGCCGTGAGATAAGAAAAAATGGGCGATTTCGAAATGTGAATTGGGAGGGGTAGCAACAATCACTCCGTCTACCTGGTCACGCAACGTATGGTAGTCCTGCACAATCACAGCCGGATTGTACTTGCTTTGCATGCTCGCCAATCGGTGTTTACTCGTATCCGCAAAAGCTAATTCGATATCTTCACGAGCCGCCAGAGCTGGTAGGTGATATATCTCAGCGATGGCGCCACAACCGATAAGTCCAATTCGTACTTTTGTCATTGGCGATTCCAGTGCTAAGCTGTAGCTCGAGTTATCCATACCGTTCGAAAGAACAGGAGATCCTGTTTGCGTACGGCTTGTACTATCAAAGCCAAAATTGCGTAAACCAAGGCACTAACAACGGCCATCCATAGCCAACTTGCGTCACGCATAAAAAATATAACCAACCCCATACCGCCTGCCGCCAAAAGTGTTCGCCCCATGCTGGACAGCATGTCCCGGATTTCAAACGAATCCATTGCAAATCTACAATAGCCAATCGTCGCGACCGTTCCGGATAAGACGCATGCAGCAGCTGCTCCAGTTGCCCCCCAATACGAAACAAATAGCCACATTGCAATCAGGTTCGTTGTCAAACTTATGCCGGCCACGAACATGGATCGATGCTGCAGTCCCTTTGCAAACAACACGTGGCTTAGAAACGGATTCAAGAACTCGAGCACCAATAACCAAATCAAAATCTGCAGTACGGGTGCCGATTCAAGGTAAGAAGCATCTCGAAATAGAAGCGCAACAATACGTCGAGCAAGTACATCCACCCCTATCACAGCTGGAAAAGCAAGCAGGCACATGACGCGTATCGTGTGTCGATAAAGTCGGCCAAGCGCAACCTTATTGGATGCTTGCATGCGCGACATGACAGGGTAAACTGCTGTGGTGAAGCTGCGAGCTACGACGCTCCCAAGTCTCACGAATTTCCCGGCTACGCTATATACGCCTACTGCGGATTCACTTGCCAGGGCTGACAACACGACAACATCGAGAGATGTATAGATAGTCGCCATCCAATTCTCTGCGGCGAATACTCGCCAGCTTAGAAAGAACCTCCGAAAATCTGACCAACGCCAGTCTGGCTGAAACCCAACTAGACGCCGTATAGCGATCGCGTAAATCAACATTTGTGCGGTCCGGACGACTACTTGGACCCACATGAGTTCAAGAAGTCCCCAACCGAACCAGAGCACTAGAAAACTCAGCGCTAGCCTTAACACGCTTTCGACAGCCGTACCCAAAGTCACGAGGTCAGCCCGCTCTCGGGCAACAAATACAGCTTCAATTACATTGCAGGCTACGGAGGGAAACAACGCAATGCAACCAATCCCAAGTGCCTGTGCGGTATCGCTGGAATACCCGAATCCATAACCAATAGAAAAAAGAACTATAGGCGATACTGCACATAACAGCCAACCGAGAACAATGCCACAAGTAAGCAATCGATTCGTCGCACGGAGCCAGCGGGCAGCGTCACGCGTGAGCATGATCGCCACGCCCGTTGAACTTAGACTTAGGAAGAGTTCAAAATAATGAATGGCTATCGAGTACTTTCCATATCCATCAGCGTGTAGCACGTTACTCGAGTAGAGTACGAATGCAAAGCTCGCAACCATGCGAAACATCGTCCCTGCAAGTAACATCATGGCATTTACGGAAGTTCGTGCGGCACTGCCACGTTTTGCTTTAAGTTCCATATCGAAGCATCCTTGCCTGAACACCGCTAACAGAATAACCCTCTGGGTCAGTTCGTTCCAACTTTCTTGATTTCAGGGATAGTGCGATTTTGAAGGTGGCGGCCGAAATACCCATCACAACCCAAAGTATTTCGACTTGGGTACGCGAGTTGAAGACATCTACGGCCATGTGCACCATATGCCCTGCTATGGCTGCGGCAAAAGCCAGACCTATGGGAGCGAGGATACGGTCTTTGAACCGCCAGGCTGACCACCCATAACTCATTGAATTAACAAGTACCAGCAGAAATGCCAACAGGCCAAAGACGCCGTTTTCAATCCAAACTAATAGGTACTTGCAATGTATTGTGAAAAACCATTCGGATCGATACCTTCCCTGATTGGCAAAGGTTTGAGCAGCTAAATGGCAATTCCCTGCACCATACCCGACCAAAGGATTGGCCGAAATCATTTCTAGGGCAATCTGAGTTAGGTGAATTCTGGCTTCCGCCGAACCTTCATCACCTGAAGTTATCCGTTCGCTTATTACGCGTGACATCGGGTAGGCCCCAATGAGGGCAGCGATAGCTGCAGCTGCGAAAGTCCAGCGTGGTAACTGGCTGCGAAACAATAACCCAATTGCCACAATCACGGTACCCAGTGCGATAGTAACAATGGCACCCCGGGTCTGTGTGAGCAGGATGGCCAACGCGCCCAGCAAACTCGCGGCCAGCAGAAACGTTCTGAGATGACGACCTGGAATAACCAACGAAAGCGTTACTACCGGCAGCCATAAGATTGCCAATACGCTGCCTGCAAGTACTGGCGAGTGCATGGTGCCGCAAGGGCGCCCATCCGGCCAGACAGATAATACCATAGGTCCAATCGAATAATCTGCCCCAATGGCTCTCTCACCCAGGGCTGCTAGTAGGACAATCAAAACAGATTGTCCAGCTAACGTAATCGCCAATGCGAAAACACAAAAAGCCACATCTACAGAATTCCGAACTCGGTTAGCTAGATAAAAGTAGATCGCATATGCCTGTAGAAGTAAGGCCAAATCAAAATACGATAGAAGTGGTTTAACAGCCGCTAATGAACTCAAGGCGACGATCGAAATGTACGCCACCATTGGTAAACCGAAAACGACTGGGCTGAATCGCACTTGCCTTTTGCCGGCTGCATCCGAAATCCAGCAAGCGTAAAGTACGCCCAGACATAATGTGGTGACGGAAACGTTTAGTCCTCCTACTGCTCCGACTAAAGCGTCTTCTTCCTGAAACATGAAGTACTTGTCGCACTGCAATGGAATCTCGAAAATGCCTAACACAAGTGCGATTCGCTCGATCCAAGAAAACGAAGACACGGACGGGATCGAAGAGTCCATAGAGGCCTTATTTAACGACGCAGCTGAGTACACAGTTTAAGACCTTAGACCATTCCAACATTGTTTTGCATCGTATTCACTTGCTTAATTCTCAGCTCACTATTTTTCGGACCCACTTGGGCATGGATTCTTGAGTTTTATTCAACACGATTCCCACTAACAAACTTCCACTGGAGCGAATCCTTTTTACCGCTCGCCTCGTCTTGTCGACATCCGAAACTCCAGATTCCACTACCAATAGGATCTGCTCCAACTCACGGGCGATTGGTGCTGCCTGATCTAAACGACTGGCGGGTGGTAAATCGACAATTACTAGATCCGAGTCTTGCTGGAAGTCGTCAAGCAAATGAAGGATACTCTTGGGGTCAGATTCAAATCCGGGATCATGGTTACTCGCAGAACAGGTTATGAGCTCCAGAGGCATGCTGGGTATTTGCTGGACACAGGCATCTAATTCGGTTTCGCCGGATAGTATCTCGGCCAGTCCAGGCGTATCACCTAGACCAAAGAGCCTAGCAATAGTTCTTGATTGTTGGTCTGCATCAATCAAAGTAACCTTGATTCGTCCTTCCTCGGCTGCGGTCAAGGCCAAGGCCGTGGCGATTGTACTGGCCCCACACTGATCTTCAATTCCCATGACGCCTAATGTGCGTCCACGCTTGACTCCTCGTAGCGTCGGTGTCAATAAAACATCACCCAAAACCGACTTGCACTGCTGTCGCAACCCTGACGTCGCACTGGACGATCTCAGCATCCGCTGCAATCGCGATTTATCACGTATGGCAGGTATGTTGGCGACTACCTGACAGTCGGTAACGCCCTCAACATGCTCTACCGTGCGCAATCTGGAACTGCAAAGTTCTCGAACGTAGGCGAGTCCAAAGCCACATAGAAGGCCCATTAAGGTAAACGCGCCAGCCAGTATTTTCTTGTTGGGCTTCGAGGCCCGCTCAACTAGCGTGGCATCTTGAAATACATTGACATTGGAGATTCTCTGCGATTGAAGCTCATCCAGAACTCGCGACTCCTCTAACTTGCTCTTAAGATTGCCAAGACTTGCTTCTAGAGTGCCAATATTGCGATCCATTTGCATGAGCTGCAATTCGAACTGATGCAAGCTATCAATTTGCCGGCCGACCTCTTCCTTTTGGTCAAGCCGCTTTTCAATGATCGAATTCAGACCTACTAAGCGTGTCTGCGAGCGCTGCAACTCCTCCTGTAGCCTCTGCTTGGCCGGGTTGGGAGTCATACTCTCGTCTACTCGATCACTTTGTAGACGATCCAGAATCTCTCGTGCGCCATCCAATTGTTCACGAACTTGTACGAGCCGCTGGTCATCGTCAGTGTATTTGGAAGCGAAACTTTTTTCCTGCAATTCAAGATCGTAAACCCGCTGCCTGATTCCGCTCCACGTAATATCGCTCTGAGCGTTTTTGGCAGCAACAATTTCATCTTCGGCAGCAGCAACTTTCGTTTCCAGGTCACGGATCTCAGCTTGAGTCTGCTCAAGCTCACCGCGCGAGGTAATTAGGGCTGCTTCGATGGTTACCAATTCACCAGCTAGCAGAGCACGATTGTCGTCAATGGAGACGATTTTCTTTTGTTGCATGAGCAACGTTCGTTGTTCAATTAGCGAGTTGAGCTTGCTCTCAACTTCATTGGCCTGTTTCAAGAAAAACTCATGTGAGCCCTCGGTGCTGGATACCTTGAGATGTTCGCTTAGGAAACTTTTGAGGGCTGACCGCACGATGGCTTGAGCCATAGCTGGAGTCTTGCTTTCAGCCATGACTCCTACGACGGTTGACTTTTTTGCAGCATACACGCTGAGCTTATTTTGAAGGCGAATAATGGCCAATTCGCGGTCACTGATATCGTCGCGTACCCCAGTTAATGATATCCCCCAATCAATCCACGAAACCAAATACTTTGCCAACGACCCGCGGATACCAGCTTGTTGGGACGGTGCGCCGCCCTGCAAGGGAAGCGTACCGTTGAGAACGGAATCTTCACCTAACTCGTCAACGACCATTTCGACAATGCGACGACTGCCCAGTACTTCCAGCGCAGAGTTAACTTCCTCCTCTTGCGTTTTTTGTAGCATCAAGGTCTGGCTTGTGGTAACGGTGGGATCCAGGGCGACGCTCTCTCGCCCTACACGAATCATCAACTTGGCTTCGGAAACATAACTGCGAGGCCAAATCAAGATGACGCCCCAACCAATGAGCATCGAAATTACTGTCGCTCCCAAGATTAGCCAGCGATATACGAATGGGATTTCCAAATATGAAAGAATTGTCATGCGCTGGCGAGAGAAAGGGGACTCTTCGTCCGGTCCCCAAGCAGAAGATTGCGCGACAGACTTATCCCGTTCCAGGGCCAGTGAACCGTGATTCCGGTTGACACTCAGCGAAGAATCCAGCTTGGCAGGATCCGATTTTTCCTGGCTACTGAACGACGTCATCTTACGCCAACCTCGGTTGCCAGACTCTGCCGAATTGCACTGCTGACACGTGCGACTTGCTCCCGGGTCATTTCAGGATACATGGGAAGCGAAAAAATCTCGCTCGCGAGTTTTGTCACTCTCGGTAGCCCCATTGGCAAGGTGACACAATTTTGGAATGGTTGGGCAGTTGAAAGTGGATTTGGGTAGTGGATGCCGCAGTGAATGTTCTGCTCTGCCAGACTCGCGATGATTTCATTGCGGCGAGGATGCCGAACTACATACAGATGGTAGACGTGTCGCACCCCTTCTCGCTCTTGCGGAAGTTGGAGCTCAGTTTCTTGCAGATCTTCTTTGTACCACTCGGCCACTTGCCGACGCTGTTGGGTCCAACCTTCGATGAAACTCATTTTGGTCAGCAACACGCAGGCCTGCAAAGTATCCAGGCGGCAGTTGAAGCCCAACAAGTCGTGTCGATTTTTTACCCGTTGTCCGTAGTTTCTGAGCAGCCTTAAGTGCTCATCAAGTTCGGAGCATTGAGTCGTCGCAGCACCTCCATCACCGAAGGCTCCCAAATTCTTTCCTGGATAAAAGCTGAAACAGCCAATATCCCCAAACGAGCCGCAGCGACGATCGCCAATCTGCGCTCCGTGTGCCTGTGCCGCATCCTCAATGACGCGTAAATCATGTCGCTTTGCCAGCCCGAGAATCTCATCCATCCGGGCAGGTTGACCGTACAGGTGTACTGGAATAATTGCCTTCGTACGTTCGTTGATTGCCGCTTCGACTAGCTCAACATCCAGATTGAAATCATCTTCGTTGACATCCACCAACACCGGCTGTGCGCCACAATAACGAATCGCCAAAGCCGTGGCCGCAAATGAATTTCCAGCCGTTATTACTTCATCGCCTTCCCCAATCCCCAAAGCTCTTAGGGCTAAGTGCAAGGCATCAGTACCGTTAGCAAGCCCCACGCAGTGAGAAGTTCGACAGTAGGCGGCAAACAGACTTTCAAACTTGCCAACCTCTTCGCCCAGGATATATCTTCCAGCATCAATTACCGCTTCCATTCGCTGCAATACTTCTGACTTGATTGCTTGCGATTGAGTCGCCAGATCTACCAGTGGAATTGGCTCCATTTTGTGTTCGTTCATTTCATTTACTTCTAGGTTGCGTTCAAACACGCCGACAGCGCAGTTTATGTATTCAAAATTGATTGCCGTTGCGAAGCTGTCAGGGCACATGTCGGACAATCGGATTGTAGAAATGACGCTAGCCGCTCGCCGCAACAGCAGACCCAGCCAATTTGACGAGCGGGATTTCCAACGACTAACGCATAAGCAGGCACATCCTTTGTTACCACGGCACCGGCGCCAATCATGCTATAAGCTCCTAGGCGAATTCCAGGACAAATGACCGCCGCTGCACCAATCGAACATCCCTGCAATACCTCAGTGCTCATTAGCCAGTTTTGTTTGTCTGCGTATCTCTGGTGGGCGAGTGTGCCGCGTGGGCTGCGCGGATTCCGGTCGTTGGTAAACATGACTCTCGGCCCAATGAAACAGTCGGAATCTATCCTAATTCCTTCCCAAATACAGACAGCATTTTTGATGGTGACATTGTCTCCAATCGATGCTCCGCCCTCGACAAAAACGTGATCACCGATATTAACGTTCTTACCGATCCTTGCGCCGGGCAAAATATGAGCAAATGCCCAAACATTCGTTGACACATCCAAATCAGCAGTATCCACGATGGCAGTTGGATGAATCATGAAGCGAACGCTCCACGGTTTTCAAAATCCAAATTGACAACCTTGCCACCATGAATCAACGACTCTTGGGCCGCTTCTAGTACCTCCGTCACTTGCTGACCATTGACTCCATCAGTAACTGGAATGTCTCCCTCCGCTATACATCGAATGAATTCACTGCATTCGCTCTTGAGCGGCTCTTTTTCCTGGATCCAGGGACTGTAGCTTCCACCGTAACGATACGAGATCTGAAACTCCGCAAAGTCCACACTAGGAGGCGGAGAATTCACTCCTTTGTCGTAGACCTTGATTTTTTCCTGATCGAGATCGTCATAGACTGCCATTTTGCGGTCGCCGACTACTGTTAGCACACGTTCCTTACGAGGATCCAACCAACTCACATGGACCATTCCCATGCGATTGCCTGGGAACATCATGTTCAAACTACAAACATCATGAATTCTTGGATTCAAGACTGCCAATCCATTGCAGCTAACTTGTTTGGGCATTCCTCCCATGAAGTACAGAAGCATCGAGATATCGTGTGGCGCGAGATCAAAAAGTGCGCTGACATCTTTGCGAATAGGCCCCAAATTCAATCGCCGACTACTGATGTAACTTATCTTCCCAAGTTCACCAGAATGGATCATTTCCCGCATCTTGATTACGGGAGCAGAATGTAGGAATACATGTCCTACGAATAAAGTGCGATTTCTCTCCCCAGCCAGCTGAATGAGCTTGCGACATTCAGAAGACGTCTGTGATAGAGGTTTTTCAACAAAAACATGCAGATCATGTTCTAAGGCACTGGCAGCCAATTGGTAGTGCGTCGCAGTGGGAGTGGCAATTACTACAGCATCAACCAAGTCGCGATCTAGCAACAGGTCAAAATTCTCGATTGGGTATACGGTTGGAAACCTATCCTTAATCCGCAACAGCTGGTCGTAGCTCTGATCGCAGACCGCAGTTACCTTGCAGCCTTCAATCTCCGAAAAACACCTCACCAAATTTGGGCCCCAATAACCAAGCCCAACTATTCCCACTCGTATCATTATCGAATCCAGGGTGCATATCTAGAAAGAAACTTCATTTTACGGGTTTGCGTTTTGAAACACTTTCGCCCTATCAAAGAGAGTTATCCATTGTCACGCGACAAGACTACTTTGATCGTGCGAAACATGATCCAAAGATCCAGACTCAACCGGCGACGGTGTGCGTACTCAATGTCCAACTCCACCATTCTCTGAAAGGTTAGTCGATTCTTGCCACTAACTTGCCATAGCCCCGTCATACCGGGAGTCACTTCAAATCGTTGCAGCTGCCAAACTTCGTAGTCATCCCATTCCAGTACCTCTGGGCGAGGACCCACCAAACTCATACTTCCGTTTAAAACATTAAACAATTGAGGTAATTCATCGAGAGAATGGCTACGAAGGAATTCACCGCCCGGAATCAAACGATCTTCATAGATGGGCTTGGCAACTGCGCGTTGTTGAGACGCAACTCCCGTAACATATTGTCGATGTTCGCGGGTAGCTACATCAGGATCACGAACATGCATGGTGCGAAACTTATAGATCGTAAACATCCGCCCCATCTCTCCTAACCGACTCTGCTTAAAGAACGCCGGACCAGGCGAAACCAATCGAATGTAGATTGCGATGCCTATCAGAATGGGTGACAACAAAACGATTAGTATTCCAGACAACAATACGTCCACGACACGTTTCCAAATTGGAATGGGTTTCCAAATTAGTTCGTCTGCGGACACATTGGTGGGCTGGCTGCTTGATTCGCCGTTTGGCGGTGCAGCCGGTGCTTTCAAGGTCGCCTTCGGCAGCGGACCCTTGACCGATCGGGGACGTCTTGCGATTAAGTTCATACAATCTTCTGCTTTACGGACTTCCGTTCGCGTCCGCATGGATCGTGATTGAGCACAAAATATGAGTGTGCACGAACGCTTATCCACCCCCAATGGTGGAGCCCTTTGATCCGTACTGGTAGTTAGTAAGACCGCTTGAAGGTAGCTGGAAGCTGGACGCGAAGTAAAGTTTAATCAATCTTTGCTGTCTTTGCAGCCTACGCTGATTGCCCAATTTATATATTTAGGCCAAGTCTTCGCACAG
>JAGQOY010000119.1 GCA_020427005.1 Planctomycetales bacterium | reverse complement strand
CCGCTACACTTAGATGAAGACTGTTCTAACGGATAATATCCTGGTAGGCAGTAGCGAGTTGCTCGACAGTAAAGCGAATCTGCTCCTCGTTGTGCATGCTAGTCACAAAGAATCTCAATCGCGCTGCCGACTCTTCGACCGCCGGATAAAGTATGGGCTGCACGTTAATTCCCGCATCGAACATGCGCCGAGAAAGCAGCAAAGCATGAAGAGAGTTGCCAGTTATTATCGGAATCACCGGCGTATCGTGAGAATCTCCAGTATTCAGGCCCTGCCGCTGTGCTTCAGCGAGAAACAATGCTGAGTTGCGATGGAGAGCAGCAATTCGCTCAGGTTCCTTTCGCAATAAACGAAGTGAAGCCAGTGCGGCGGCGGTGTTGGTAGGAGAGAGCCCGACAGAAAACACAAATCCTGGAGCAGTATACTTCAGCAATTCCACCAGCTCTTTACATCCGGCGATGTAGCCACCGCAACTGCCCATCGACTTGCTAAGCGTTCCCATCCAAATGTCTACATCGCGACCGTCAACTCCAAAATGCTCTCCGATGCCACGTCCACTTTTTCCCATCGTGCCAAGCGAATGCGCCTCATCAACCATCAGCCAAGCTTTGTGGCGATTTTTGATTTCGATAAATTTTGGCAGATTCGGATAATCACCATCCATGGAGTAAACGCCTTCGATGGCAACAAGTATGCGTCGATAGCTCGCTCGTACCTCCGCCAAAATTGACTCCAGAGATTCCCAATCATTATGCGGAAATGGGCGCCGTCGCGCTCCGGATAGGATGGCACCTTGAACAATGCTATTGTGGGCCAACGAGTCATGCAAAATGAGATCACCGGGTCCAACGAGATGTCCGATTGTGGTCTCATTGGTGGCATGGCCTCCAACCATGGCAACGGCAGCTTCGGCTCCTAGCCATTCCGCTAACTCATCTTCTAGTTCCCGATGAATGGTTTTTTCACCGCTAACTAGACGCGATGCACTTACGCTTGTGCCAAAGGTCTGCGCAGCCTCAATAACGGCCTGCACAACTTGTGGATCACCGGACATACCAATGTAATTGTAAGACGCAAAACTTATTAACTCTTTGCCTCCTATTCGCGTGGTATCCCTTACACATCCTTGATGCACCGAAAAATACGGGTTGGGGACTCCGGTCATTTCAAATTGCATCATGGTACGCTTTAGTCGCCGAAATTCCGGCAGCTGGTCGAAGCGATAGTCTTCTTCCGGGACTCGATGGTTTTCGGTTGGTTTGAGCCCTGACTCAGTGGGTACCAGCTCACGTCGCATGCGGTGTTTGCCAAGGTACCTTTCGATAGCCTGCGACACTTCGCGAATAGTTTCAATTTCCTGCAGTATGTGCTCAGGAAATCTTCCGTCAAAGGCTTGCTCGAGAGAATGAACAATCTGCATTCTTTCTAGACTGTCGAGCCCCAAATCCAGCACAATATTTGTGTCTAAATCAAGCTGCTTTGCGCGCTCTTGAGCGACAGCGCGCACAGCGTCGGTAACGGCATCTACGATTTCGTGGTCCGGTGAAGTTAGGTCATGCCCTCCAAGCTGCGTTGCTCCAGGTTCACCACCTGAAATCGTCGACGCTGCAATCATCGGTTCAGTAGGGGGTAAATCAATTTGCCAGCTCTTCCATTCAGCAATCAACTTGAGCGATCCTCTCTGGAATTCATCCCGGCAAGCATGACGTTGTATTTTGCCGCTGCTAGTACGGGGCAGAGTTCCAAATCGCACTAAAAGAATTGCGTCAGGCGGCAATTCATGCTGCTGGGACACCGATCGCCGAATCGAGAGAATGACCTCATCCCAATCCATTCCCTCACGACGTTGCACTTCGGCAGCGATGATCAAGCGCTCCCGATCCTCTGCATTGTCGGCGAAAGCAGCTACCAGTCCGCTTTGCATGGCGTCATGTGCCTGCTCAACAGTTAGCTCAATGTCTTGCGGATATCGATTTACACCGCGAACGATGATCATATCCTTCAATCGACCAGCAACATACAACTGTTGCTCATGGACGAAACCCAAGTCACCGGTTCGTAAAAACGGCCCTTGACCATCAACCGTAAATGCTTGAAAAGACGCAATCGTGTCCTCTTCCTTTTCCCAATATCCAGATCCAACACTGGGACTGCGGACCCAGATCTCGCCAATGGCTCCCACGCTTGATGGTTGAAGTAATTCGGGGTCAACGATTAGTACGTCTTCTCCAGGAAGAATCTGGCCACTGCCCACCATCGCCCTGGCAGCCGGATGGTCTGAAGGGCAAGGCACTACTCTTTGATTGTCGAGTTCCTGCGAGTCGAAGGTTTTGATGACAGGTGGGTCCTTCTGTGGTCCCCCCGTGACAATCAACGTTGTTTCTGCCATGCCGTAGCAAGGCAAGAAGGATCCAAGATCAAAGTTGACTTGACTAAATCGCTCTGCAAATTGCCGCAGAGTACTCGCTCGCACAGGCTCTGCACCGTTGAATGCAGTTCGCCAGCAGCTCAGGTCTATACCCTGCAGCTCTTCATCGGCCACCTTATCAACACACAGTTGGTAGGCGAAATTTGGGCCGCCACTGGTAGTGGCTCGATAGTGTGAAATAGTTTGCAGCCAACGGATCGGCTTTTGCAGAAACGCCATGGGGCTCATTAACACCATGGTGCATCCAACAAAAATCGGCGACAGAATGCCTCCCACTAGGCCCATGTCATGATAGGTCGGTAACCAGCTCACGCCGAACGAATTTTTGTGCGTCTCAAAGGCAAACAATATGAGCTCAGTATTGCGTACTAAACTTCCATGTGACAACATGACTCCTTTGGGGCGACCTGTAGAGCCAGACGTGTATTGCAACACAGCGATATCAGACGACTGAATTGCGGGAGGCTTCCACTGGTCGGAGAAATCATGGGCCAAAGCATCGCTAGCGATAATGGTTACCTCTTCCCACTCAACCCAATTCGCATCTCCTTCAATCTGCTGACGCACTTGTTCGTTCGTCAAAGCAAGCTGTGCCTGGCAGTCGCGGGCTATACTGTAAATACGTTGCCCCTTGCGATTTCTTCTGGGCGGAAACGCAGGCACAGCGGTTGCGCCAGCATATAAGCACCCGAAAAATCCAGCTACAAAATCGAGCACCGGAGGATATAGTAGTAGCACACGCTGGCCGGTTGCACCCTGGCGCTGTAAGTAGGCAGCGACCTTCCGAGCTTGCGCATCCAGCTGGCCAAATGTGATGCACAGATCTTGGTCGTAATTCTCGCCGTCAGTAAAGTAAAATGCAGGTGCGTCACTTCGCGTTTTGGCCCAATGACGTAGCACCGCCACCAAATCCGTTCTGGGCGGCATGTCGGAACCAACAAGTTGTTTCAAGTCCGGCTCGGAAACCATGGAAGCAGTTTTTACCTTTCTAAGACCAACCGCAACGTCGACGGTCAGGATGTTGGCGAAGCTTTCGCACGTCATGCGAAATGGGGCGTTTCTCGCCCCCTAAATGGCTGACGCTACTGAGAATAGAATCAATGCCCGTGCCCGTTTTGCAGGAAGAGCGAAACATGTTCCAATCCATCCGTGAATCTTGCAGGAAAACTGTGGCCATGAATTCTTTTAGGATAGGGATCGCCTACTGACTCCAGTGGAGTGATGAGATTGGAATGCTATGTGACTTGAATCTAATTAACGCCTTTTGCGGGACAACCCTTTGAGGATCTCTTAGGATTTTCCGCGTACCAGCTCGGTGTATCGGGCACCACTTATTGGAGCGTTCGATTTAAACACCGAATGTTGCTTGATTAGGACAGCAACCATTGGCCCTTCTTACCGTGCCACGAATGCCCCGACTCAACAGCGGCCGAATTGCAGCAACCAATTCCAAATAAGAGTAACCATTGTACGTTTTTCGACCGTTTCAATAAGGAGCATCCCCAAAATTGGTCAATCCGAGTTGAAAGCATCCACTTCCTGGGATGGTCGTAACATTTTGAATGACGACACTTGTAGTGGAAGTCAAGGATTCGATGCATCTCCTGGGCTAAAATCACTTTCCGGCCCATGTGATAACACATCTGGCGATGGCCCAGAGGAACTTGAGCCAGTGGCAATCGATCCGCCGAAGCCCATTAACGGCTGCAATTTTGCCTTAACAGCCTCCAGCCATTGCCAATTCTTTCGTACATGCCCACGTTTCGTAACCTGCCAAATTTGTCCCGAGGAAACATCCAGAGCGGTCAGGTAGAAACCACCGAAGCAAAAGGTGTCCAAGCACGTGAGGTGACCAAAATACCCGACTTTCCCACCTTCTTGTGGCGTGTGACCGCAAAACACGTGTTTACCGGAAAAATGCGGTCCGGGAAAACGATCCGTCAGATGCTCCCAATACAGGGTATGTTCGGGAGTTTGGGAAAGGGATAACTCAGGGAGGTAGTTGGCATGGACAAACATGTGTTGTGCCATTTCATAGTATGGCAACAGCGTGCTGAGAAATTCTTGGTGATCTGCAGGTACGTAATCTAACGATCCTCCGTAACTTGTCAAAGTTGGGCGGCCACCAATCTCCAACCACAACTCTGAAGGCAAACCTCGCAGAACGCCACGAAACATAATCTCATGGTTACCCATCAGGAACCTGGCCAAATGCTTTCTTTGGCACTCGATCAGCAATTCGAGTACGCCCTTAGAATCTGGCCCACGGTCAACGTAGTCACCGAGGAAAATTAACTCGTCGTTGGAGGATGGCTGTACTGCGTCGAACAAACCTAACAAAGCGGTCGAACAGCCATGAATGTCTCCAATAACAATCGTGCGATTATTTGACATATCGACTTATATGGGCCCAATCAAGGCCAAGCTAGACTCGGCCATACGATAAACGTTTCGCGAGGCCGGTGGTCTGCCACAATTAAGAACTAGGGTCGGAGTAGTGGGGGGTCAGGCCGCGAGTCCCTGCTTAAACCAGCTTGTCAGGGCTCGTAGGCTCATTCGGTATCCAAAAATTGAGCTTTGCCAGAGCACTAGTTTATCGTTGGATCATCCGGCATGAGTTGCGGGTTTACACTTGACGCCAGAATGGAACGTCCAATCTGTGAACGAGCAAACTCCCAGAGTTTCTCCGCATCGGTGAATATTTGATCCGGTTCGATTTCCCAAACCGACCAACCGCCTTCCAATAATTCCCGTTCGAGTTGTTCTGGCCCCCAACCCGAATATCCGTCGAAGATTCTATAAATGCCTTCTGGCTGGCGACAAATAGTAAGGATGCGATCTTGATCCGACGCGACATAGACGACGCGTTCATCACCTGCACCAGTGGGCATATCATGCAACATCATGAGTGGCCCCTCGACTGGACCACCGCAATATACGAGCTCGTTATTGGAAATTGGTTCTTCAGTGAGCTCTTCGAGAAGTTTTCCTACCGTAGTATTTAAAGGTCGGTTTAAAACCAATCCGAGCGCTCCCTCGGCATCGTGCTTAAGAATATAAACGATGCTGCGCATAAAATTGGGATCGGTTAGATAGGGAGAAGCCACGAGAGCCTTACCCTGAATAAACTCACAGCTGTTCATCGTATACTTAATGCGTTCAAGCGTTAATTACAGTTTTCGGTAATATCTGTGCATTGCAACCGAGCAAGGACTAACCAAACTTTGGACCGACTTGCCATGTACAACCGGCCCAGGACCAACCGACTCCAAAACCAATTAATAACGTACGACTCCCTGGTTTCAATACTCCCTCTTGTCGCAAATCGGAGATTAGAATCGGCAGGGTGCACGATACGGTGTTGCCGCAGTTTGTTAGGCGAATAGGCAACTTTGATTCATCAACCTGCAACCGTGATTGTAGCTGCTCCAACATTTTTCGAGTGGCCTGATGCAGCAAATATATATCCACCTCATCGCTAGAAACGTCTGCTAACTCTAATACCTGGCCAATTAGTTGAGGAACTGCCTCGACTGTAAAGCTCAAAAGGCTTGGTCCATCCATGTACAGACGGCTTTTCCAACGCTTGCGATGACGCGGCTTGATCGCATGTTCGGACGGTCGTGTTCCTCCATCACTAACTAATAGAGTGTCCGCACCGGCACCGTCGGTGCCAAATTGGAATGCGCCGACTCCTTCCTGTCCATCAACGGCGAAAATGAGAGTTGCCGCAGCAGCATCTCCAAAGATCGTTCTTAGGCTGCGATCATCTGGATCGATGTATTTTGAGTAGGTTTCAGCAGTTATCAATAGTATATTTCGAGCGGCCCTTGAACGCAGTAGACCATCCGCCAGCGCTAACCCATAAACAAAACCTGAACATCCAAGGTTGAAATCTAGTGCCCCGCAACTCTGCTTCAAGCCCAAGCGGTGTTGAATCAGACAGGCGGTTGTTGGAAGAGGATAATCGGGTGTTTGCGTGCAAAGAAGAATGAAATCGATACATTGACGATCCACGCCATGTTCAGCGAATAGTTTCTCACAGGCAGCCACTGCCAAATCTGCCGATGTTTCGTTCGGCTCTGCAATAAACCGACTTTCGATCCCCGTCTTCTGACCGATCAAGTCCATATCCCAGTCCGGAAACTCAGCTTGGAGTTGCTCGTTGGTTTCTCTTCGCTTCGGATAGTGGACCGCGATCGGACCGATCTGAGCCTGTGGCACGTGCTTTTCCTGAGCAAATAAGTGGTTGGGATTTGGGTCGATTGACCCGACAAGGTAAGCTGTCGACTTGGGATACCGTTATATCCAGAAGCTCAGAAACCTGAAACACCCTGGCCCCCACCTAGCAAGTTGCTCGCCCTCCCAAACTACTTCGCATTGCTTGGAATGGGAGGGTAATTCAGTGCGGGCCCATTTGCCGACTTTGCATCCGCCTATGCCAGCAGGTTTAGCTAAAGAACTGCGGAAAAATGACTTCTGTGTTTCCATCGCGTTCTTGCTTGATCTGACGGCGCCGAAGTGGAGGATCGTCACCCGCTGCTAGCTAGCGCCGTCGGCTCTAGTACCTAAATAATTTTTCCCGCGATCCTAAAGGTTCTGCAAGAACGAGAGAGAGGTCCTTGTTTCCTGGATCGGGTCTAACGAGCCCATCCTATCTATGACAAACCAGCCGTTGTAGTGATGTTGATCTAGAGCGCCCAAAATGGTCGGAAACTCTGCGGAACCGCGACCTAACGGGACATCAACGCCCTTTCCTCGGGCAACGTCACGCACGCCATCACGTGCATAAACGTGTAGAATCCTCTCGGCACAGATGCCAATGTCGTCCTCTGAATAATGATCGTTAATAATGAGATTGCCCGGATTCAAGCAAATACCAATGGCGCGTTCCGGAATGCTGTCCAAGAGCTTCGTCAAAACCGGTAAGGGCTCGGTTCCCGTTTCCGCGGCAAGCATAGCGCCAATGCGAGCTCCGTGCCGCGCTAGGTCGCTGAGACAAGCTTGTAATTGTACGTATGCGGGATGATCAGAGGATTCAGGGATACGTCCCACGGAATTAACGATTACATTGGCACCCAGGCTGTATGCAAACCGCATGGCTTCCACGGTGGCCTGCATGCGGCGGTCTAAGTTATCTGTAGCGTCGTAGCCACGGCGAGTCGAAAAGCGAACCCCTGCAACCCGCAAATTCAGATCAGCCAGCAATTTCCGCAATTGTCGCCTACCCGTATCGGAAATTTCATTAGGACGTAGATCGTTTCGCGCATCAATTTCAATTCCGCGTGCCCCCAAACTAGCTGCAGTGTGCAAAGCTTTCTTGAATGGTTGTCCAAAACTGGATAATGCAACTCCAAGGCGAAGTTCCGGCACGATGATTCCTCCCGGTCAGATCAGAATGATATTAACCCTGGACAATGGGAAACATCCCATGCTCAATCGGTTTTTCTGGGCATTCAAAATTGCAAAACTGTTTTTGCAGCTGTTTACTATATTGTCCCTGACGGTTCCAGCTACCCACCTGGCTGCCAACGACTTGGAAGCAGAGAAGTTGTACTTTTGGGATTTCCAGCGCGACAGTGATCGCGATTTCAATCAATTCCCGGATGGCTGGCAACGAAGAAGGGACCGACAACACCCAGCCTACGTGGGAATGTCGATTATTGCCAGAAATCCAGCCATGACGGATGCCGTGCTGGAGGCTCAGGGCACTCTTTCCCGACTTTGGAATGCCTGGGAATCTAAAGAATGGAACCCCGGGTACATACCTGAAGTTACGCCTCGAGGCCTGTCCAAGTTGCTTGACGAGTTCGTACTCGACAATTGTCTTGAGATTTCGATGAATGGTGGCTCGGCTGAGATTATTAGTCCTGCCTTTGATATCGATCCAAGATTCACTTATGCTCTCAAAGTCGCGATTCAAAGTGAGGATCTGATCGGGCGAGACGCCAGAGCAGAACTTCGACTATATGATGATTTAGATCAGTTCGTTTTCAGCGTCTCCACTCCTGAAGTAACTGGCAATACGAATTGGACATTGCTGGCATCACCAGTAAGCTCGAACAAAGAACAAGCGCGTCCACGCTTTGGACGCGTACACTTGATTGTCGAATCAAAGGACCCCCAGCGTGTTTACGGCAAAGCACGATTCGACAATGTGTCGGTGCTGAGGTTACCCAACCTGTCTCTACAATCAGATTTACATCGTCAAATTGCTACGCCGAATGAGGAGTTCCGTACCATCTGCAATGTTCGAGGGGTGGCTGAACTGAAGTCCGAAGTTCGATTTCAATTGCTCGACTACCAGAATCGATTGATCGTAGAAGAGTCCCTTCCGTTGATTGAATCAGATTTCACACCGAATCGAAATTCTCGTGAAGAGCAAACAGGCAAACCAAGCGCAGAGCAGCCTCATTACATTGTAAAGAAGAAATTTGAATCACACGTCTTTGACGCCCAGGCCGTTTGGAATCTGACCCTGAAACAACCTGGGCTTTACAAAGTCCGAGTTTATCTGGGCGAAGAATTAGCCGAATCTCAGCAAAGTACGATTTTATTGGCCGCAATGGAGAAAGAAGAGATTGCGTCTGCGGGACCGTTCGGATGGTCAATTCCTACAATCGAAAGTCCTGGCCTGTTAGAACTCATTCCCGATCTAGCGTCTGAGTTCGGTGCGGGCTGGATCAAACTTCCAGTTTGGCTACCCAAAAACGACCTTAAATATTCCGATCAACTTGTCAGATGCATCGAGCGGCTGAGAAATCAAAATGTGAATTGCGTAGGCATCATTGATGAACCGCCCGCTGAAGACCGGATACTCTTTGGAGATACAATCAAGAGCCTCTACATTTCACTTGTATTCCAGGACAGTAAAATCTGGGAACCTCTGATAGAACCCACGATGAACCGAATGGGAATGCGGCTTAATTGGTTTCAACTGGGTAGTGATAATGATCTTAGCCTGATGTCTTCACCAAAAATGACCGCTATCGTAGATTCAGTACGATCCCGACTACAACTATTCTGCCAGCGACTTAATCTAGTCGTGCCCTGGTCGTGGTTACAATCACCCGAGGAAGGCGCCTGGAATGCGCTCCAATTTGCTACCGATCCACCCCTGACGGCCTGGGAACTCGCTAACTACGCGGCAGCTGAAGGAAGTTCTTCTAAGACGGAGAGCTGGTGCACTCTGGCTCCCTTGAATGCCAGTCAATACAGCTTGTTAGATCGTGTACGCGACTTAACCGAGCGAACAATCGCTATACGTCGTGCTGGGATCCATGTCGCTACGGTACCGGATGCATTGAATCCGAAAAACGGATTATTCACCGAAGAACTATCTGTGGGCGAACTATTGCTGCCCTGGCGAACGCTCGTATCACAACTTGGTACCGCTTCCTATGTTGGACAGGTTCAGTTGCCGAACGAGAGCCCCAACTTTGCCTTCGAACACGGAGCTCAGTCGGTTGTCATTCTATGGAACGACAAAGAAACAGTTGAACGATTCTTCTGGGGTGACGGTGCGATTGCTACCGATATTTGGGGCGCTGAGTTGCCAATGAACAAAGTAATGACCAGCTGGGGATTTCCTGAACATGAACTTACTGTTGGTCCATGGCCCATACTGATTCGCAATGTTGACTCCAACTTTCTACACTGGAACTTGAATCTACAATTGAAACTTACCAACTTGGCCAACACGTTGACAGCCCGACAGAATATTCCGATCGAAGTGCAAAATGCCTTTCCCAACTCTGCAACTGGAAAAGTCTTCCTTCGAAGTGATTCCTTGCTTTCCAACGGCGTCTCAAGTTGGCGAGTGCAATTAGGTTCGAATACTCAGCAACAAGTTGAAATTCCCATTGAAGTACGCGGGGATGCTTCTGCGGGCAATCATGTTCTTCGTTTTGACTTCGACCTTAATGCTGGACAGGAGTACAAGTTTAGCATCTTTCGCTCAATCGTATTGGGTGACGGCACGGTTGAGATGACTTGGACTTCCTCGCCTATCAACGAAGACCTGCAGCAAGTTAGAGTTGAAATTCGCAATAACACAGATGAGTCAGTAAGTTTTGACTGCAAATTCTTTCCAGTCGGAAAGCCCTATCAGCGATTTATGATTCTCAACGCGACTCCTGGAATCTCCTTGCACAGCTATCAGCTGCGGGTTCCCAGCTGGCAGCCACAAGAAGAGATCTGGATTCGTTGTGAACAATTCGAGAGTGGTAGATTACTTAATTACCGTCTCAAATTGTAGAAGCTTGTCCAAACAAGCGGGTCTCAACAAACACAGTCGGACGTGGATTCGCACGCCGTTGTCCGATTAACTTCCCAAAACGGCTGAGCGAAACCTGGCTGACCCGATGCAATTGCGTTGTTTTCGCAGTCGATGCGCGTTCCCTGATCAACAATGTGCTATCATCAAGGCCGTGTCCGCTTTACCCTTCCTCAACACGCGTCAGACTGTAGCTTTTCTCTTTAGAATTGCAATTGCCGCTGCTCGTAAAAACGAGATCTCTCATGCTCGCGCTCCGTCGCACCTTGATTGCGCCATTGCTGTTCTTATGCGCATTCTCCTATCCTGTCGTGTTGAATGCACAAGATAACGCGGCAATTCAGCCCATCGAGCGCAAAGATGCCAATTCTGTACTAGCCCATCAGCAGTTGCTTGAAAAGGTTCGACAGGGAAAAATCGACCTTTATTTTGTTGGGGATTCGATCACGCGACGTTGGGGTGCCACGGATTATCCCGAATTGTTGAAGCATTGGAATCAATGTTTTTATGGATGGAATGCGGCTAACTTCGGATGGGGCGGTGACACAACGCAGAATATCTTGTGGCGACTCCAACATGGTGAGCTAGACGGCATATCGCCCAAAGTGGTCGTGCTGCAAGCTGGTACAAACAATCTGCCCTGGCGCGGCCCTGCCCGCGAGGGATTGGTTGAAGAGGTAGTGCAAAGTCTTCAGGCAATCATTAGCACGGTTCATCAAAAGACTCCTCACTCTACAATCATCCTCACCAGTTTGTTCCCTCGCGACCAGAATCCTGCCTTACTGCCAATGATAGAAAAGATCAACCAGCGATTAGCGAACCTGAGTAACAAGACGACAATCCGTTTTCTGAACATCAACGATGACCTAGTGGATAGTGAAGGCAAGTTGCTACCTGGCATGTCAAACGACGGATTGCATTTGACCGTTAATTCGTACCAGGTTTGGGCAAACGCTCTCAGTCCGCTGCTACACGAGCTTTTAGGCCCCCCCGCCTCAGACGATTTCGCTCCAAGCCCAACCGGAGATCCAAGCGCCCGGACAACTACAGTTAAATTACCTCCCAACTAACCGGATTAAGCACCTCAGGTGGAGCAGAGACTCAGAGCCCCAGAGAGACCAAGAGACTAAGAGACTAAGCGAATAAAACGCCCCGAACTCCAAGAATTGAATTCTTGATCGCAATTGTAAACTGACAATTCGCGAGTTGTGGAATTGCAGGGAAATAACTATCGGTCAATGCGAAGATCAAACGTCGCAAAATGGACCTCTTCATCCCTGATCCCCCTTAGTCAAAAAAAGCCGCGGAGCAAATCATTCGCATCCGCGGCTTGGGAGGAGAAACTGTTGTGATAGTCTGTCAGGAAAGGCGAGCCAAATATTCGCTACCCTTCTATTATCGTCTTATCAAGATTACTTTTTCTTGCGCGCTGCGATTACTTCTTCCTGAACGTTGGATGGGCACTTGCGGTAGTTTAGCAGTTCCATCGTAAAGGTCCCTTGTCCCTTAGTCATACTGCGCAAATCGGTAGCATAACCAAAGGTCTCAGCAAGTGGCACTTCAGCGGTAACGTATGAAACGCCATCTCGAATGTCGGTCGAGCCAATTAGTCCGCGACGACGGATCACGTCACCCACAACATCCCCCTGATACAGCTCCGGGCACTCCAATTCGCACTTCATGATGGGTTCCAGCAGCATGGGCTTGGATTTCTGCATGGTTTCGCGGAAACAGCCCTGAGCGCAAATATAAAAGGCACGCTCCGAAGAGTCGACGTCGTGGTAACTTCCGTCCCGCAAATCGAATCTCACGCCAACAACCGGAAACTCAGCCAACGGGCCTTTACCCAACGAATCTCGAAATCCCTTTTCAACAGGTGGAATGAACTGCTTTGGAATCCGACCACCTACTATGTGCTCTTCGAATTCGAACAATGTCTCGCCCTCAGTGTCGATAGGTGTCATCTCACCTTTGATATGTGCGAATTGTCCAGAACCTCCCGATTGCTTCTTGTGCTTGTAGTCAAATTCAACCCGCTCTCCAGGCGCCTCTCTGTAACTGACCTTGGGCGCACCCACTTGCACTTCAATCTTATACTCGCGACGCATCCGTTCGACATAGATATCCAAATGTAGTTCGCCCATACCACAGATGATCGTCTCGGACGTTTCTTCGTCGTTGTAAACTTGGAACGTGGGATCTTCCTTGCGAAACCGCTGCAGTGCTTTGCTCATCTTGTCCGCGTCTGCTCGACTGGCAGGATTCACCGACATCTTAATAACCGGTTCGGGCACGAACATGCTTTCCAAAGTACAGTAATCGCGATTGTTGGAATAGGTTTCCCCACTAGCGCAATCGATGCCCATAATGGCTACGATATCTCCTGCTTCAGCGCTATCAATTTCTTCGCGCTCGTCGGCATGCATTCGAACAATCCGACTGAAGCGTTCTTTGCGTCCGGTCCGTTGATTGGTGTACATCTCACCTTTGTCGATTCGACCTTGGTAGACTCGCATAAACGTCAACTGACCATACGGATCTTCGACAATCTTAAAGGCCATTCCGACGAATGGTTCCTTTGGATCAGGTTTGAGAAGTAAGCGTTCTGTTTCGTGGCCTACCTTGCGGGCTTTGATCTCGCGTTCCAAGGGACTTGGCAAATATCGGCAGACGGCGTCTAGCAAAGGCTGGACACCTTTGTTCTTAAACGCCGAACCAACAAATACTGGAGTCAAGCCCTGGTTTTGCGTGGCATCCTTAACGACTTTGTGGATTAGCTCCTCTGCTGGTTCTTCCTCACTCAACAACATTTCCATCATTTCGTCGTTATACATCGAAAGGCTTTCCAACATAGCATGCCGGAATTCCTTAGCCTCATCTAGTAAATCAGCCTCTATCTCGGTCTCCTGAACCTTCTCACCTTGATCACCCAAGAACGTAAGTTGTTTCATCGTGATCAGATCAATGCACCCTCGAAACGTTTCGCCGGCACCGACAGGCAATTGCATAAGCACTGCATCAGAATTGAGTTTTTCGCGGATCATTTTGACAACGCGGTGTGCATCTGCGCCGGTACGGTCCATCTTATTGATGAACGCGAGCCTGGGGATGTTATAGCGCCGCATCTGTCGGTCAACAGTCAACGATTGGCTTTGAACCCCACCCACCGCGCACAACACGAGAACCGCGCCGTCAAGCACTCGCAATGAACGTTCCACTTCGATTGTGAAGTCCACGTGCCCGGGCGTATCAATTAGGTTGATGTGGTGAGCATCTGTGATATGGTAAGAAACTGGGGGCCCCCAAGAGACGCTGGTAGCTGCACTTGTGATCGTTATACCCCGCTCTTGCTCGAGCTCCATATGATCCATAGTGGCCCCATCACCACCACCTTTGACCTCTTCGATTTTATGAATTCGGCCGGTGTAAAAGAGAATTCGCTCACTCAGTGTGGTCTTACCTGAATCGATGTGAGCGCTAATACCGATGTTTCGTACTTTTGAGAGATCCATTAGTTCACCTAGAGAGACCGAATCGCATCAGGAGGCGCCGTTTTTAAGATCGGCACATTGCGGCGAAAAGGCACTTCGCCAACTCCTGAGCTTCTGTAAAGCCGGACACAACTCGCGAACGAACGTTTATTTGCCCTGAAAGGGCGACTAACGTTGGGTTAGGTTGCTGCCCCGCCAAGCAAGAAAAAAAGAATCGTCGCACCCCACCCAAAATGAGTAGAGGAGGCTGTTTCGTAATCAAGCCTCAGTTTTGAGCGACATATCTTACAGGCTCTAGCCATCGGTGAAAGGCCAAAAATTCAACTGAATGCTCGGCTTTTGGTTCCCAACATTTGGTGGTAGCGGTCGACTAGCAGACCAGCCAGCAGACAAGAAGCAGCCCAACTGGAAGGGTCGTCACCACCCCAAAGAACCAAATGCGCAAACAAATTCATGGCAAATCAAGGCCAATTGGCATGAGGAAGTGAGTGTGAGTACAGGAAATTGAGATCATTTCCTACCACCATCAGACCTCTACCAACAGTTTGACCTATGCTTTTCATATCGAGCGCAGATCCGTTCCCCTTAGGGGAGGTGCGCAGTTAAAAGTCGCTGGAGCTCAAATTCATGACGAATAAGCGATCAAGATACTATGTCGATTGCCCTGTGCAACGTTCCCTGGTCAAACGGCTGCTGCTTCACTGGGTTGGTTTTGCCCTGTTGTCTGCAGTGTGCCTGTTTGCCTCTGAGTACTTCCTTGGCACGCCGCACCTTTCAATAGGGGCGCACGTTTTGATTCTGTGGAACAAGTACTGCTTCTTTATTTTCTTGATGTTGGCAGTGCTTCCGGTCTTCGTTTACGACACGCTCAAAATCAGCAACAGATTTGCGGGCCCGATCAAGCGACTGCAAAGGGGAATTCATCAGCTCGCGCAAGGCGAGACTGTGGACAGACTGGAATTCCGCGACGGAGATTTTTGGAAAAAGCTAAGCGAAGACTTTAATCAGGTGGCCGCCCGTTGTCACAAAGGCTAGAGAAAGCCCCGAAATTGGAATTGGAAATGTCTCGAACAAAACCTAGCAAGCGGAACAACATCGGTTGCCGCGCTGGTGCTGCTGCCGTTGAGTTGGCGGTATGTTTGCCAGTCATTCTGCTATTGGTATTTTGTTCGTTGGAGGGGACGAACAAAATCTACTTGCGCCAATGTGCCGTAGAGTCAGCCTATGAGACGGCTCGCACATTTGCCAAATCGGGGGACGAGGTAAAAGCCGTCACCGTTGGCACACAAGTATTGAACGCTAGAAACATAACCAAATTTCAAATTCGATTCAGCCCAAACAACATTTCGGCTTTAAATACGGGAGATCCATTCAAGGTCTCCATAAGCATCCCTGGCAGCGAACGCAGCACGGTTGATATCGCGCCATTTAAGAAAATGACTATTGTAGCTGAAGCTTCTATGCTGAAAGAATAACTCACTAGGGACCTGCAACATGAGAACCCCCTTCTACACGGCACGCAAGCATCAGCGCAGTGGCACCATGGTTGTCCTAGTGGCAATCACACTTGTCATTTTGCTTATCTGCGCTGTGTTCTCGATTGACGTTGCCTACATGCACATGGTTCGAGCGGAATTGCGCACAGCGACCGATGCCGCAGCGCGAGCTGGAACGGAAACGCTGGCGAGAACCCAAGATATTGGCGCAGCCACCGCGGCAGCTTTAGCCATTGCAAAAAGCAATCGTGTTGCAGGAGTTGGATTGACCCTCGATCCTTCCAATCTCCAATTTGGCTCGACCTCCGAGACAGTCACAGGCCGACGAAAGTTCCTGCCTGGAGCCTTACCTTCCACCGCCATGCGAGTAACAGGGGCCCGAACTGCCAACTCCAAAGATGGTGAGATCGACCTGTTTTTTAGCAAGCTGTTTGACGTCGCCAGCTTCGAACCACAAAAAACTGCCACGGCAGCCTCCAACGTTCGGGACGTGGCTCTCGTACTGGACACCTCAGGATCGATGAATTCATCTGCAGGTTTCAAAAAGAGCCGCATAGATGCATTGAAAGAAGCTGTGGCTCTTTTCTTGAGCGAGATTGAAAAGCAATCTTCGACAACTCGTATTTCTCTTGTTTCCTACTCGTCAGGTCCCATAAAGCAACTGGACATAACTGACGACTTCTCGGCCATATTGGCACGAGTAAATTCTTTCAAGGCCAACGGGTCTACGGACATTGGCGATTCGCTGGCTATGGGAAGTGACAGTATTCAGTTCGATTCCCTCACGCGCCCGTTCGCCTTCAAAACGATCGTTCTCATGACAGACGGAAATCACAATACTGGTCCGAGCCCTATTGCCACAGTACCTTTGGCCGTCCAGCGAGGGCAAACGGTACACACTATCACGTTTGGTGCCGATGCCAACAAAGGTCTGATGAAGGCGGTAGCTGGTGCAACTAAAAACGGAATTCACATACATGCGGATAATGCCGTGGATTTGACAGATGCGTTTCGAGAAATTGCTCGCACTCTTTCCGTATCCTTCGTTGAGTAGCACCTCAGTGACCCTCAGCAGAAACTGCAACACAATGCTATCTCGTTCCCCTCTCCGAACTTGCAAATGTCACCCAGACAAAGCGCCCGGGCGTCGTGGTGCGGTAACTGTAGAGTTTGCAGTAACCGCTCCTATCCTGTTTCTATTACTGGTTGGCTCGTTGGAGCTGGGACATGCGAATATGGTATTCAATACCGTTGAATCCGCAGCTTATGAAGGAGCCCGAGCAGGAATCGTGATAGGTGCGCAGAAGAAGGACTGTACATTAGCCGCCGAAGCCGTTCTCAAAGCTGCAGGCGTCCGAAATGCGAGCATTCAGGTTTCGATGACCTCTCTCACAACACAGGTCTCTATCAAGGTTCCTTATAAATCCAACACGGTCGTGACCCCGTTTTTTAGCAAGGGCCTAGTCGTGGAACGTGCATGCGAACTATCACGCGATTGAACGACTGGTCAACACAGAATGAGTCGGTGACACTCAACTACCTCAAATCCCGCAACGCCTTTCCGCTTTCCACGTTGCATCTCATGCACAAAAACTACCGCATGATGACTTTCTGCATGCAATCGGTTCTAATTGCGGCTTAAGAAAAATGCGATTCGTCGTCTCCGTAAACTGTGACTGTTGATTACTTGTGAAATCGAAGCCTGTCGCCCACTCGAATCACCTCACCGATATTGCAACGCAAGCCTCGACAGCGATCCTGCGTAGGCCTACTTTGGTTCTGCTTGCCACTTGTGTACTTTGGCTTATGTGCCTAACAAGCCTAGCCAGCCGCGTGCATTTGGTTATGGGCTATAACGTAATTGCCACGGCACCTGCACAGCTCGAACCTTGGATGGCCTCATCAGCTTCGTGGTTCATTGGGACCCTGCTAATTAGTTTGTGGTTCATTGTGCAGGCAGGATCAAATTCAGAGGGCAGGTCATATGATCTACACTATCGCGTTTGGCCGCTGTGTACTCTGTGGATTGCATGTGGACCAACTGCAATAATCCAACTGCTTCGGACGGCAAGTCCTGATACGTCTGTCTTCTTCACAGAATGCATTTGGTTTAGCTTGTGGACAGGTATCAGCTTTGCAAGCTTGAACCATCAAATGCTGTCTGATTGGCTGGCAACGAGATTGCGCCATGCAGAGCGCACGTCACTGCCGATCTTCCTTACTTGTCTAACAAGTGCTTGTGCGGCTATCTATTTCTTTTTTCAGACTCGGTACTACTTTGATAGTTTCTTGCTGGGATACAATGATTTTGGACACTTCGCAATTCGCGTAATCAACTCATCGCGAGGCAATGGATTGTTACGGGAAAGCCCAGTACTGCCAACGTTTTGGGACCACTTCAATCCTGGACTTTTGCTTTTGGTTCCCATATGGCGAATTTGGCCTTCTGAAAACCTGTTCTTTGCTTTACAAGCGATTTCGCTAACCTCAAGCAGTCTTATTGTGTTTGCGATTGCACGCAGACTGGGCCACAGCCATTGGGCGAGTATGGCCTGGTCCATCGCTTGGCTTGCTCAACCAACACTTGGCCAAATCAACATCGCCTATACGTACGGCTGGCACCCTATTTCTTTGGCCATCCCTGGACTTCTGCTAGCCATTTGGCTTACGCTCAGGGGCCAGTATGCCTGGGCCTCGGTTGCAGCCTGCCTTGCCATGAGCATGGAAGAGGGCGTCATAGTAATTGTTGGCCTATGCCTAGCATCCATGGCTGGTCAAGTTTACTTGACGAATCGTTTTGGACGAGCGGATCCCTGCTGGGAAAAATTGACTTCCGTTTGGCCTTGGCTAGTGAGCAGTTGCGTGTGCGCGGTTGGTTTTGTTGCCGTGTACCAGCTGAGCGGATTAGCCGACTTCCAAACCGGACGCTTTGCGAGGCTTGGTACTACGGCCAGCGAAATAATCCTGTCCCCCATTTCCAAGCCCACACTATTCTGGGGCGAAGTCGGTCGCTGGGAAAGCTTTGGATTCCTGATGGCACTTCTCATTCCCTGCTACCTACCAACCTTATGTTTTGGATGGAAGTGGTTAATCCCAACGTTACTGCCCCTTGGCGTTTTGTTAGCCTGGGATCATGCCCCCGCCAAGAGCATCACGTTTCAGTACTCCAGTACACTTCTACCGCTGTTCTGGTGCGCCACCATGTCAGGATCTATTATCCGACAAACCTCCCTATCCAGCGCTATAGGAGCTGTTACAACGTGCCTAACATTGTCGACATTCCTAGGATTGCTGCCTTACAGCAGCCCCAATCTGCTGGACGTTGTGGGACGTACCTACGGCACAACCGATGCTCGAAAAACTGGCAGCGAAGACAACCGCTGGCTAACTGAACAATTACAACAGATCTCCCAAGATGGTGGCCCGGTCCTTGCCACGGGTAGACTAGCGGCACACCTGATTTCGAACGGCGATATAGAAACTGTCGGGCAGTTCCTCGAGCGAATAGATGCTTATACCGGGTTGCCAACGTATGGAACCATGCCACTACAACACTTCCACTGGATCGCCCTGGACACGATGGAAACTTTCCAGCAGTCGCAACAACAGACACTTGCATTAGAAGAGATGGCCTACGAACAGGGCTTCACCCTACATGCTCAGGAGCATTCCGTCGTTATACTTCGCCGCAACTGAGACAATTCACTTGAAGCTTTGCTTGGTACATCCTTTAGACATCATTGGACAGATGTCATTGCTACATCAGTGGAAGGCTCAACTTGGCACGCTTTGGAACCGGCCCTCTTTCACGACCAAGGTGCGCATGTTAGTAGTCAGTGGATAGGTACTTCAGCGATGGCTCGACGAATTAAGTCATCGGTACGCACTCCTTCGCTTTCGGCAATGAACGAGGGAACCAAACGGTGCCGAAGTACTGGGTTAGCCAACGCCACAATGTCGTCGACTTGCACGTGATACCTACCTTCTATTAGAGTGCGAGCCTTGGCGGCCAATACAATTTGCTGGCCTGCTCGAGGCCCCGGTCCCCATTGCACCAATTGCTTGGCCCAATCAAATGGACTTTCGCCGCTGGGCCTGAGCGATCGAACCAGATTCAAAACATACTGTTTGACATGCTCAGGCAATGGTACGCGTCGCACGACCGCTTGGAATGCGATCAGATCTTCTCCTTTAACAACGGGTTCTAAAATGCTCGAAAAATCGCTCGTAGTACGATCGATGATCTCAGCTTCTTGATCGCGAGTGGGATAATCAACCTGTATCTGAAACAGAAATCTATCTCGCTGAGCCTCAGGTAGTGGATAGGTACCTTCCTGTTCAATCGGATTCTGTGTGGCCAGTACAAAAAAGGGTTCGGTGAGTTTGTACGTTTTTCCGCCAACAGTTACTTCATGCTCTTGCATTGCTTCGAGCAAGGCTGCCTGCGTTTTTGGCGGTGTACGGTTTATTTCATCAGCCAATACAATCTGAGCGAAAATCGGCCCCGGTTCAAAGACCAATTGGCGATGTCCCGTCTCATGAGATTCCTGAATGATGTCTGTCCCAGTGATGTCAGCGGGCATCAAGTCCGGGGTGAACTGAATGCGATGAAATGCCAAATCCATCGAACTGGCAAGAGACCGAATCATCAACGTCTTTGCCAGCCCAGGTACTCCTTCAAGCAAGCAGTGTCCTCTAGCCAGAAGAGCGATCAAGATTTGCTCAATAACTTCATCCTGACCAACAACGGCCTTGGCAACCTGGTTGCGAATTGACTGACACGAAGCTCTTAAGCGCTCCGCACATTCGATATCCCCAAATGGCCTTTCAGTATCAGGTCGAGAGGAAGCGGAGTTGCTATTGGTAGTGCTGCTCACGTTGAATTCTTCCGCAAACTCAAGTTCTGTTTCATTGGGGTGAGCACGGTTGGATGTAAGCTCGACAACCACATTGAGTCAAAAGTATTCTTGGGTTGATGGGTTGTTCTCCGCATGCAGATCAACCCTGTTATCAAGGTTCAGCAGGTCAAGAGTTCCGCAGCCTCAGGTGTTTGTGCAAACAACTATTCGTGCCTCAAGGCCTCAATGGGATTCATCTGTGCGGCGCGCATGGCTGGGAAAAGTCCGAAGATGATTCCCACTGCGATGGAGATTCCAAAGGCAATCGGAATGGATTCGGGAACGATCTCTGGCGTTACATTTCGAACCACTTCCGGCAGGGCGGCCATGGTCTGTGGATAGGCAGATTCAGCAAACTGCCGTGCCCAGACAATGGCTGGTTTACAGAACACACCAGCTAATATGCCGGTGATTCCTCCAACCACGCTCAAAACTGCTGCTTCAACCAAAAACTGGCTGATGATGTCTTTCTGTTTTGCACCTAGAGCTCGACGAATACCAATTTCCCTTGTTCGCTCAGTCACGGTTGCCAGCATGATATTCATAATACCTATGCCCCCAACCAGCAGAGAAATTGCGGCCACCAAGCCCATGAATACCATGAACATCATGCGCGTCGTTTCGGCTTGCTCAAGCAACTCTAACGGCACTACAACTGCAACATCTTCCATTTCTTGATGGCTTTTAAGTGCGTCCTCTATCAATTCTGCAGTGCTTTTGACAACATCTGTACCGGCGACTCGAACTGTAATCTGATTCAATTCCAGTATTTCGCCTTCTCGCGAGCTGGCACTCATTCGCATTACCGTATCGCCGATACGCTGTTGG